>JANPAU010000253.1:0-2379 GCA_031430055.1 Akkermansiaceae bacterium
CCATGTCGTAGTCCTTGAGCTTGGCGAGGACGGTATCAGTCACCAGTTGGGCGCTCATTTCCGGCTTGAAATCATAAGTGGGGACGTCCTTAGGTGAAGGGATGATGACGCGATCCTCGCCGGGATAGGCGACTTCTTCGCCGCCGTTGAAGAAGTAAGTGACATGCGGATATTTCTCAGTTTCGGCGATGCGCATCTGCGTCATGCCGGCATCGGAGACCGTTTGGCCGAGCACTCTATCAAGCGTTTGTGCGGAGAAAATGGCCGGGCAATTGTATTTCTCATCATACTGGGTGAGGGTGAAGAAATGCACCTTCGGAGTCGCCTCGCGGTCGAAGCCGTCGAAGTCCGGATCGAGAAACGCTTCTGATAGCTCGCGGGCGCGGTCGGAACGGAAGTTGAAGAAGAGGACCACGTCACCATCGCGAACACGCTGGGTGTCCGGCTCGTTGAAAATCATCGGCGGCATGAACTCGTCGGTTTTATCAAGGCGGTAGTAATCCGCTACGGCTTCACTTGCTAACACTTGGCGCTTTTCGCCTTTTCCAAGCACGATCGCATCCCAAGCAAGCTTCACCCGATCCCAACGCTTGTCGCGATCCATTGCGAAGTAGCGACCGATCACCGTCGCGACGTGGGCGCCGCATTTGGCGGCTTCGTCCTCGACTTTAGCAAGGTAGGCTTGTCCACCGGTAGGCGAGGTGTCGCGACCGTCGGTGATGGCATGAATGAAGACATCCTTGACGCCCGCTTCTTTTGCCAATTTCACCATCGCGATGAGTTGGTCTTGGTGGCTGTGGACGCCTCCATCCGAAACCAAGCCAATGAAATGGAGACGGCCCGCTTTGGCCTTTTCAAGCGCTTCGGCGAAAACGGTATTTCCTGCGAGAGTCCCCTCTTCGATCGCCTTGTTGATGCGGGTGAGGTCTTGGTAAACGATCCGTCCGGCACCGAGATTCAGGTGGCCGACTTCGGAATTGCCCATCTGGCCGGGTGGCAGCCCGACGTCCAGTCCCGAGGCACTGAGGAAGCCCTTCGGGTATTTGGAGAACATCACCTCGTGGAAAGGTGTCTTCGCGAGCAAGGTCGCGTTGCCGTCCTTGATGGCGGTTTCTTTCCCCCCGGGATTTACACCCCAGCCGTCGCGAATGATTAACACTACCGGTTTCTTGTCCATGGCGGACGGCGTTTATCTTGCAAGGATTGTCCCGGCAAGTCTTGAGAACTTCAAATCTTAAAGAATAAAATGAAAAACGCTTGAAATTCGCATCATTGAGTGCATCATTTGATTCATGAGAACTACTGTAACACTTGATGACGATTTACTCGCATCAGCCGCAAATTTCAGTGGGATCGACGAAAAGTCCAAGCTCTTGAACTTCGTTTTGGACGCCTATGTCAAAAGGATGGCCGCAAGGAGACTTGCTGCTTTGGGCGGGAGTATGCCTGACTTTGACATCGCACCAAGGGATTCACGGGTGAGCTATCTTTCGGATTCAGACAAATACAGCTCCAAAGTCGCCGAAGAACGATGAAACCTGTGCTCGCGGATACTTGCGTGTGGGTGAAGCATTTTCGGCAGCGAAACGCCCTTCTTGCCGCCATGCTTGAAGACGGCGAAATCTGGTGCCATCCCATCGTGGTTGGTGAACTCACCATGGGCACCTTGAAAAACCGCCAACAAACCATCTTCGACCTCTCGCAGCTGAGCCGTCCACCGTTGGCGAGTTTTTCAGAAACCCGCCAAATGGTGGAATCGCGCAAACTGTGGGGTCGTGGGATTCAGTGGAACGATGCGCGGATTCTCGCCTCGTCGATTCTTGGAGAAATCCCGCTGTGGACGTTTGATCTGCGTTTGAAGGAAATCGCGCGTGAATTGGGAGTCGCCTTTGAGGGGTAGCGCTCACATTTTGTGATTCATGGTGCATGGATTGAGAGGATTTTGAAATCGGTTTGCACCTCTGCTCCCGCAGGTTTAGAAAGACGGGCACGCCATGTCCGACAAACCATTCTTCTACCAAGACCCCTTCCCACTCGGTCCTGATACCACCGAATACGAGCTGATCACGTCCGATCACGTTTCGATTTCCGAGTTCGAGGGCAAGCCGGTTCTAAAGATCGCCCCAGAGGCGCTCACCGTTCTCGCAGCGGAGGCGATTAAAGGCATCAATTTCACCCTGCGAGCCTCCCATCTCGCCCAAGTGGCGGCGATTTTGGATGATCCCGAAGCTTCCGAAAACGACCGAATGGTCGCCCTGATGCTCTTGAAGAACGCGGAAATCGCCGCCCACGGTATTTTACCATTTTGCCAAGACACCGGCACTGCCACCATCATTGGGAAAAAAGGCCAGCAAGTTTGGACCGGTTGCGACGATGCTG
>JANPAU010000254.1:0-3167 GCA_031430055.1 Akkermansiaceae bacterium
GCCTCCCACGAGCGACTTTTCTCCGAGTGGACCAAGACCCAAGGTGGCACGACTGCGCAACTCACCCAGTTGATCAAACAGCACCTGGACTTCACACTTAAGCCGGAGCAGGCGACCGCGCTGATCGAGATTTTTGAAAAACAACCGGTGGTCGAATGGAACGAACAACTCAGCAAGCCCGAGGGGCTGCTAGGTCAATTCGCCGGGAACCACACGGGCATCGGGTGGACCGGCACCACTCACACTTCCGATTCCACGCTCGTCTCCGCGCTAGGGCCGCAGGCGGAACGATTCAGCGGGATGGTGAGAAATTCCGATGTGTTCGGGCATCTGGTGGAAGTGCTGGGGTAGCGGCGATCTTCTCCAGAATTTCTTCTAACGGAGCCAAGCGCCCGATGCCTTCGTAGCCGCAGGCGAGATCGCCCTCGGCGGGGCCGACGAAGTTGCAGCCGTCGGCGGTGAGTTGGGCAAGATTCCGCTGAGTGGCGGGGTGCAGCCACATTTTTCCATTCATCGCTGGGGCGATGAGGACGGGGGTGGTCCTTGGCAGAGCGAGGTAAATGGACGAGAGCGGATCGGGCGAGAGGCCGTTGGCGAAATTTGCCAAAATGTTCGCGGTGGCTGGGGCGACTAACAAGAGATCCGCACAATCTGCCAGCTCGATGTGACCGGGTTTCCACGAGTGTTTTTCGTCTTCCAGCGAGACGAGGACCGGATGGCGGGTGAGTGTCTGGAGCGTGAGCGGCGTGATGAATTCTACGGCTGACTGAGTCATCACCACATGCACCTCATGGCCGCGCTTGACCAACTGTGAGGCAAGATCCGCTGCCTTGTAGGCGGCGATGGAGCCTGAAATTCCGAGGACGATGTTCATGGGGTGAGGTTGATTTCAACGCAGCATCGAGACGGCTTTCTCCGTAGCTTCGGCGAGGGCGGCGATGTCGCGCTCGCTGTTATAAACCGCGAAGGATGCGCGCACGGTGCCGGTGATTCCGAAGCGCGCCATGAGGGGCTGGCAGCAATGATGCCCCGTCCGCACGGCGACTCCCATCTGGTCCATGAGTGTGCCTAGATCATAGTGATGAATGCCCTCGACGTTGAAAGAAAGTGCCCCTGCACGGTCGGCGGGACCGAAGAAACGAATCCCGGGAATCCCGACTAAAGCCTCAGCCGCAGAGTGAATCAACGCGTGTTCGTGTTCTTGAATCGGGGTCAGTCCGATTTCATTCACAAAGTCTAACGCTGCCGCAAGGGCGATGGCACCCTCGATGTTCGGGGTCCCAGCTTCGAACTTGAAGGGCAGCTCGTTGTAAGTGGTTTTTTCAAAGGTCACTTCCTTGATCATCTCACCACCGCCGCGCCATGGCGGCAAGGCGTTGAGGATTTCCGCCCGGCCCCAGAGGACGCCGATGCCGGTCGGGGCGTAAACTTTATGACCTGAAAAAACGAGGAAATCGGCGCCCAGTGCCTGCACGTCGATTCGGGTGTGGGCGATGGCTTGCGCTGCATCGATCAAGACGAGCGCACTGACATTTTTCGCGGCTTGGGTCATTTCCACAATCGGATTAACCGTGCCGAAGCAGTTGGAAATCCATGTTAGGGCGAGAATTTTCGTGCGCTCGTTGAGCAAAGAGAGAAACGCCGTTTGATCGAGCGTGCCATCCTCGTGGCAGGGGATCACCTTGAGAACCGCCCCGGTGCGCTCGCAAAGCATTTGCCAAGGCACGATGTTGGAATGGTGCTCCAGGGCCGAGATGAGCACCTCGTCGCCCGGCTTGATCCGGTCGGAAAGGCTGAGGCTGTTAGCGACTAGATTGATTCCATCGGTGGTGCCGGAAGTGAAAATTATTTCGTCCGAAGTGGCGGCATTGAGGTGGGTGGCGACCGTTTGGCGGGCTTTTTCGAACGTTTCCGTCGCGAGACGCGCCAAGTGATGGGTGCCGCGGTGGATGTTTGCGTTGATCGCCTCGTAGTAATGTCGAGAGGCCAGGAGGACGGCCATCGGCTTCTGGGTGGTGGCCGCATTGTCCAGATAAACCAAGGGACGGCCTTGGATCGAATGATCGAGGATGGGGAAGTCAGGAATCAGCGAGTCGGGATGGAACATGAGAAAAATTTCCGCAGTCAGTGTGACAACGGAAGATTGGAACATGCCAGCCTGCGCCGCAACGCCAGATTTCTCATGAAAAACATCTGCCCTTGCGATGTGGGGGAAGCACGGCTTGAATCCTGCTCCTACAAGCATGTATCTGCTGAAAAAAGTCATCCAGCTCCGCGAGAACTCTCACCCGGACCACGAAAAGCCGTTTCTCGAGCATCTTGAGGATTTGCGTACGATGATCACCCGGGTGGTAATCACCTTGGTGATTTCCATGATCATCTGCTTCGCCTTTAACAAAAACTTGATGGAGTTCTTCCGCCGCCCGGTGGATCAGGTGCTGCTCACCCAGCTCAAAGCAACCCTTCCTACCGATGCGCCTCGTCCGGTGACCGCAGAGATTTGGGGCCAAGCCCGCAAGATCGAACATGCGGCGATGAATCTCACCTCCGAGCAACGCGTACTTTTTTACAAGTCCCTCGACGAAGAAAACCTCGCCTTCCAAGCGCGCTCGATCAGCTTACTGCGTGCTGCCATGGCTCTGTCGGAGGAGAAGCGCGAAGCATTCGTCAACTCTACGGACGAGAATCCGGAATTCAAAAAGCAAGTCCTCGCCTTGCTTCGGACAAAGCCTAACACCGACAGCGATGGCCAAGGCAATCTCCGGATGATGTCGGCCCTCAGACCGACAGAAGGTTTCATGCTGTCGATGAAACTCTCCTTCGTCGCAGGTATCGTCTTGGCATTCCCTTTGTTGTTACTCTTCATTCTTCAATTCGTACTACCCGGGCTTCACAGCAATGAGAAACGCGTGATGTGGCCGGCGATGTTGGTGGGTTTTGGATTATTTCTAGCAGGGACCGCATTTGCCTACTACATGGTGCTACCCCGCGCGCTGCTGTTTTTCGCCGAGTGGAGCGGTGGCATGGGGATTTCCAATGACTGGCGGATCGGTGAATATATATCCTTTGCTACGCAGTTCACTCTGCTTTTTGGCGCATCCTTCGAGCTACCGGTGGTCGTGATGGTTTTCGTGAAATTGGGAATGCTCAGCTATGACACCATGTCC
>JANPAU010000255.1:0-11764 GCA_031430055.1 Akkermansiaceae bacterium
CCGAATCTCCACGCCCCGGCGATCTCGCCGTTCTCGAAACACAAGCATCCGCGCAGTAACCACTCACGTCCGACGTTCCATGGAAGTCAAAAGCACCACTAAATTCGTACGCCTCTCGCCCCAAAAGGCGCGTGACGTCGCCCGCGAAATTCAAGGTCTCGCCGTATCGAGCGCCCTTGATATTTTGACCTTTACACCCAAAAAAGCCGCACAGCTCATTGGTAAGACGCTCAAGACTGCCATCGCGGATGCTGAAAATAATTTCTCGTTGGATGCCGGCACGCTCGTCATCAAGGAAGCCGTGATCGGCGCAGGTCCGACCCTCCGCCGCTTCAAGCCGCGGGCCAAGGGATCCGCCGGCCCGATCCTCAAACGCACCAGTCATATCTCGATCACTCTCGTTGGCTCCGCCCCCGAGAAGAAAAAGAAGGTCGCCCGCAAGGTCGCCAAACAAATCAAAGAAACCCCAGCTCCAGCAGCTGCGGTGGAAGAAACCGCCTGAAATCCTCTCGTTTAATCTCATCCCTCACCGACCATGGGCCAAAAAGTAAATCCGATCGCATTCCGTCTCGCCGTCAATAAAGACTGGCGCTCCAAGTGGTTTGCCAAGGGCAAAGACTACACCGACAAGCTCCACGAAGATCTCGCGATCCGTGGCTACCTCAAGAACAAGCTGATCAATGCCGGCCTCGCCCGTGTGGTGATCGAGCGTGCTTGGAACAGCGTGCGTGTCACCCTTCACACCTCCCGCCCTGGCCTGATCATTGGTCGCCAAGGCAAGGAAATCGAAGTGATGACCAAGGAAATCGGTGGCCTCTGCAAGGGAGCCCAAGTGAAAATCGACATCATCGAGATTCGCAAGCCTGAGCTGGATGCCCAACTCGTCGCCGAGCAAATCGCCGTGCAACTTGAGCGCCGGATCTCTTTCCGCCGCGCCATGAAGCGTGCCATGCAAACTGCGATGGAATTCGGTGCTGAAGGCATTCGCCTCCGTTGCGCTGGCCGCCTCGGTGGTGCTGACATCGCCCGTGCGGAAGGCTATCGCGAAGGTAAGACTCCGCTTCAAACTCTCCGGGTTCCGATTGACTACGGCTTTGCCGAAGCTCGCACCCTTTATGGAATCATCGGCATCAAGTGCTGGGTGAACAAAAAGGAAGACGACGGCACCGGCAAACAACCCCAAGGTCGTAACGACCGCGGCGACCGTGGCGGTGATCGCCGTGGCGGCGGCGGTGGTGATCGTGGTGGTGACCGTCGCCCGAACAATCGCAACTGATTTCCAATTCTCTCACATTTCATTTCAACCATTTTACCTAGAAGGACCGAGTTATGCCTTTGATGCCCAAAAGAACCAAGTTCCGCAAGAGCCACCGCGGAAGCCGAGCTGGTAATGCCCAGCGCGGAACCACCGTCGCCTTCGGAGACTTCGGCCTGCAAACCCTCGACCGCGGATGGATGACCAACCGCCAGATCGAAGCTTGCCGGATCGCCATCAACCGTTCCCTCAAGCGGAAGGGAAAAGTCTGGATTCGGATTTTCCCACACAAGTCCATCACTTCACGTCCTCCTGAAACCCGGATGGGTAAAGGAAAAGGTGCTGTCGAAGGTTGGGTAGCAGTGATCCGCCCGGGCAACATGCTTTTCGAAATCGGCGGAGTTCCTGAGTCCGCAGCGAAGGAGGCAATGCGCCTCGCTTCCTATAAGCTCGGCATCCGCACCCGCCTCGTCGCCCGCAATCCGCACGCCTGATCCGTCTGATCACACTAATCCTATTATCTGTCTGAATTATGGCCACCACTAAAGCCAAAGCTCGCGAGTCCACCGCCGACGAACTCACTCTTCGTCTGCGCGACCTCAAGCAAGAAGCACTCAATCTCCGCCTCCAACGCGCCACTGGCACCTTGGAAAATCCTGCCCGCATCCGCCAGGTGCGTCGCGAAACCGCTCAAGTCCTCACGGCAATGACCGCGATGAAGAGCGCTTAATCCAAGTTATCAACGCCTAAACAATTCCAATCATGAGCGAGACTCCTTCGGACACACAAGTCCACCTCCGTAAAACCCGCGTTGGCGTGGTCATTTCCAACAAAATGGACAAGACCCTCGTCGTCGAACACATCGCCCGTGTTCCGCATCCCAAGTTCAACAAGATCGTCAAACGCTCGAAGAAATACTACGTGCACGACGAGACCAACCAAGGCCAAATCGGCGACCGCGTCCGCATTGTCGAGACTCGTCCGCTTTCCAAGCTGAAGTGTTGGACCCTTGCAGAAGTCATTTCCCATTGATCGGGTCCCGCCCATTTCAACTTTCTAATTTCAACTTTCTAATTTCTCTCAAGTCATGATCCAAATGGAAACCATGCTCGTCGTCGCCGATAACACCGGGGCACGCAGCGCAAAAATGATCGGCGTGCTCGGCAAGCGCAGTCGCACCGCGTCCATTGGTGACGTGATCACCTGCCACATTCGCGATTCCATCCCTACTGCCGCTGTCAAAAAAGGCAGTGTCGTCAAGGCCGTCGTCGTTCGCACTGCATACCCGATCCGTCGTGCCGATGGTTCGATCCTCCGGTTTGATTCCAACGCCGTCGTCATCATCGACAAGGACAACAACCCACGCGGCACCCGGATTTTTGGACCCGTCGCTCGTGAGCTTCGTGACCGTTCGTTCATGAAAATCGTCTCTCTCGCACCCGAAGTTCTCTGAACCTGGGTATCCGCCATCCATCCACTCACTCTCTATCTTCATGAGCAAAATCAAGACCCACGTCAAAAAAGGTGACCAAGTCGAAATCATCGCCGGCAATCACAAAGGCAAGCGCGGCACCGTGCTTCTCGTGAATGCCACCAAGGGCAAGGTCACCGTCGAAGGTGGTCGCCCAATCATCAAGGCCGTCAAAGCCACCGAAGGCGACTCCGGTGGTCTCAAGACCATCGACGGCCCGATCCATATACCAACGTCAAAAAAGTGGGCTGAGGGGAGCGTCGGCGCCCTCGCCGGCTGAAATTGGCAACTTGCTAATTTCTTTTCCCCACCGCCCGCGCTTAAGCGCCTGAGCAATCAGCGCTGACCCGCAAAAAACATGAGCACACCAGCACTACAACAACACTACAAGGACAAGGTCGTCCCTGCTCTTATGAAGAGCAACGGATACACCAATGGCCATCAAGTTCCACGGCTCGAAAAGATCGTGGTCACTTCCTGCATGGGCAAGTCCCCGGACCGTAAAGTCGCCGTCGATGACGCCGTCAACGAGATCCAGAAAATCACCGGCCAACGCCCTTCCATCACATTCTCGAAGAAGGCTGTCGCCAACTTCAAGCTCCGTGAAGGTGAAGCCCTCGGAGCACGCGTCACCCTCCGGGGTGCCCGCATGTGGGAGTTCCTCCACCGGTTCATCAACGTCACCGCACCTAACATCCGCGACTTCCGCGGGATTTCCTCCAAGTCATTCGACGGTCGTGGAAACTACGCCTGTGGCATCAGTGACCAATCCATCTTCCCGGAAATCGAAATCGACCAGATCAAGCGCCCCATCGGCTTTGACCTGATTTTCGTCACCTCCGCACCGACTGACGCAGAAGGCCGCGCGCTCCTCATGGAGTTGGGCATGCCCTTCCGCGACATGAAAAAGGCAAATGAACTTGAGGCCGAGGCCGCAGCTGCCAACTAACACACCGGACCCACACAATTTAAAAGGAATCCAATTATATGGCAGTTCTCACCGATCCAATCTCCGACTTCCTCACGCGTTTCAAAAACGCCGCCCGCGCTGGCAACGAGGAATTCTCCGCTCCTTACTCCAAGATCAAAGCGGACATCGCCCGCATTCTTCAAGAAGAAGGCTACCTCTGGAAATATGAAGTCGTCACCGGCGACCGCACCACGATCAAGGCCAAGCCGAAGTTCATCGACGGTCGTTCCATCTTGACCGACCTCAAGCGCGTTTCCACTCCCGGTCGCCGCCACTACATCGGCGCAGGGGAAGTCCCACGCGTCATGTCCGGCCTCGGCATTTCCATCCTTTCCACTTCGAAAGGTGTCATGTCCGGCGGCTCCGCCAAGAAACAAAACCTCGGCGGCGAGCTCCTCGCCAACGTCTGGTAAACCCCAACTCGCAAAAGGAACTAACACCATGTCACGAGTCGGACTCAAACCAATCTCACTTCCCGCGAAGGTCGCTGTCAAACTTGACGGCCGCACGGTCATCGTCGAAGGCCCAAAAGGCAAACTCGACTTCCCACTTCCCGAAGGCATCTCGCTTAGCACCGAAAACGACACCGTCGTTGTTTCTCGTGCCACGGAGCAACGCCAACACAAAGCCCTCCACGGCACTGCCCGCAGTCTCGTCCAGAACATGATTCTCGGCGTTTCAACTGGCTTCGTGAAGGATCTTGAAATCCTCGGCGTCGGTCTCCGCGCAGCGGTCAAAGGTTCCGACCTTGACCTCTCCCTCGGCCGTTCGCATACGCTCCTTCACCCCATCCCTGCGGGTCTCAACGTCACTGTCGTTGAGAACACCAAGATTAAGGTGGAAGGCATCCACAAGCAGCACGTCGGTCAGTTCCCTGCCGAAGTCCGCAGCTTCTATCCGCCTGAGCCTTACAAGGGCAAGGGAGTTCGCTACGTCGGTGAGAAAGTTCGCCGCAAAGAAGGCAAGAGCGTCGGCAAATAATCCGTCGTCCCACACCTCAACCAAATTACGGCAATATGAGCACTATCAATCGCAAGTCGATCCGTCGCAAGATCCACAACCGCATCCGCCGGAAGGTCTCCGGTACTGCCGAACGTCCACGTTTGGCCGTTCACTACTCGAATCAACACATCTACGCCCAAGTCATCGACGACGCGGCTGGCAAGACTCTGGTCTCCGCTTCCACGCTCGACAAGTCTTTCGAAAACGCTTCGGCCAATGTCGAAAGCGCCCAGAAAGTTGGCGCACTCCTTGCCGAGCGCGCGAAGGGATGCAACATCAGTGCCGTCGTCTTCGATCGCGGCGGTCACCTCTATCATGGTAAAGTCAAAGCCCTCGCTGATGCAGCGCGTGAAGCCGGACTCCAATTCTAACGCTCTGACCTGACTCAAATATCATGGTAACAATTCCAGAAAACGAAACTCCTGCAGCAACGGCTGCTCCAGCCGTAGCCAAGCCAGTGCTCGGCCCAATCGCAGGCTCCGCACCTTCCCAGGGCGGCTATCAAGGTAACCGCGGCGGTCAAGGCGGCGGCTACCAAGGTGGCGGCGGCGGTGGTGGTGGCTATCAAGGCGGCGGTGGCGGTCAAGGCGGTCGCGGTCGCGGCGGCCCACGTCGTGAAGAGCGCGCAGCTCCTACCGATGCTGAAGGCAATGAACTCTCCGAAAAGGTCGTATTCATCAATCGATGCGCCAAGGTCGTCAAAGGTGGACGTCGCTTCAGTTTCTCCGCTCTCGTTGTGACCGGTAACAAAGTCGGCAAAGTCGGACTCGGTTACGGCAAAGCCAACGAAGTCTCCGATGCCATCAAGAAAGCCAGCGACGGCGCCCGCAAGGTGCTCGTCTCCATGAGCATCGTCGACGGCACCATCCCCCACGAAATCTACGCGGAGTTCGGTGGTGGCAAAGTCCTCCTCAAGCCAGCGTCTCCCGGAACGGGAATCATCGCCGGTGGCGGTGTCCGCGCCGTCTGCGAAGCAGTTGGCATCCGTGACATCCTTGCCAAGTCGATGGGTTCCTCCAACCACGCCAACGTGGTTAAAGCCACCCTCAAGGCCCTCTCCCAACTCCGCACCCGTGACCAAGTGCTCGGCGGACGCGGTAAAAAGAAGCGGGAAAAGGCAATTTAAGTTAAACGTTAGTAGTTATTTGTATTTGGAATCAAATGCTCTTCACTTCTAACCAATAACCAACAACAAATAACTCTTCATACACCATGGAACTCCACTCATTCAGCCCGAATCCGGGCTCCAAGCACCGGAACAAGCGTCTCGGTTGCGGCGAAAGCTCCGGCCGGGGAAAAACCTCCGGTAAGGGCAACAAGGGACAAAAAGCCCGCTCCGGCTCCGGCACTCGTGTTGGTTTCGAAGGCGGCCAGATGCCTCTTCACCGTCGTCTGCCCAAGCGGGGCTTTAACAACTTCGACTTCCGCGACGTTTTCTGCGTCTTCAATGTCGGCGAACTTGATGACCTCTTCGACGCAGGCTCCACCATCGACGAGGCTGCCCTCCGCGGTCAAGGTCTCGTCAACGGTCGCTGCGACAAGACCAAGGTTCTTGGCATTGGCGAAGTCACCAAGGCATTTCACCTCGTGGTGAATAACGCCAGTGCTTCCGCTCGTGAAAAAATAGAAAAAGCCGGTGGCTCCATCACCGCGCCTGTCAAAGTCGTCGAAGCTGAGGCTAACGCTTGATCGCTTCAACCTAGTCTCTGATTTCCGATGAGGAAGCGCACCCGCGCTTCCTCATCGTGTTTATAACCTGCACGCCATTCTCCCTACCACTTTGCCATGATTTCTGCGTTCACCAACACTTGGAAAATTCCTGAACTCCGCGACCGGATTCTTTTCACCCTCGCGCTGATCGTCATCATCCGATTGGGGGTGCACATCACTCTCCCAGGCGTCGATGCCACGGTGATCAAAGCTTGGTTAGACAGTCAGACGAAGAATGCGACAACCGGCGGCGGAATTTCCGCTTTGCTGCAAGTGTTCTCCGGCGGTGGTCTCCAACAGGCAGGTATTTTCGCTCTCGGAATCATGCCCTACATCTCGGCATCGATCATGGTGCAGTTGATGACAGCCGTCGTTCCCAAGCTTTCCCGCCTAGCGCGCGAAGACGGTGGCCGCCAAAAAATCACGCAATACACCCGCTACATCACGATTGGAATCGCCCTTGTCCAAGGTTTCTTCGTGGCCAAGTCGCTCACCAATCCAGGAAGTATTCCTTACATGCAAGGAATTGAAAAATTCGGGAACTTAGTTCCTGATCCCTCCTATATATGGATGACACTCACTGTCATCACCATCGTCGCGGGCACCGTTCTGCTGATGTGGATCGGTGATCAAATCACCGAAAAGGGAATCGGCAACGGCGTGTCCATTATTATCACGGTGAACATCATTTCTGCGCTACCAGGTGCTTTGATCCAAGCCTGGAGGTTTTTTATTCCCACAAGCGGCACGGTGAATCCCTTCAATGCCATGTGGATGGTTGTGATGATCGCGCTTCTCCTTGTTGTCATCGCAGCCACCATCGCGATCACTCAAGCCCAACGCCGCATCGCGGTGCAATATGCTAAGCGTGTCGTCGGTCGCAAACAATTCGGCGGCCAGACGCAATACCTTCCGCTCAAGGTAAATTACGCAGGGGTGATGCCGATCATTTTTGCCTCGGCGGTTCTATCACTTCCACCGTTGATGTTGCAGTGGATTCCTGGAGTCGCCGGTCAACCATGGGCAGCAAAACTTTACGGCCAACTTTCCCAAGGAGGTATCTGGTTCTACATCCTCGGTGGTATTGGTATTTTCCTATTTTCTTATTTCTGGGTGGCCATGATGTTCCAGCCCTCGCAAATCGCAGAAGATCTCAAGCGCAATGGTGGCTATATCCCGGGCGTTCGTCCAGGTAAGCCAACAGCGGATTTCTTGGACTTCACCATGACTCGCCTCACCTTTGCCGGCGCGTTCTTCATGGTCGCCATCTTCGTTCTGCCTGTTATTACGGGAACGGTTGTAGGACTTCCTAATGGATCTTTGGTGCTCCAATTCTTTGGCGGCACTTCGCTGCTTATCATGGTCGGGGTGGTGCTGGATGTCATGCGCCAAGTGGAGACTCAGCTTCTGCAAAAACACTACGATGGCTTCCTCCGCAAAGGAAAACTCAAGGGCCGCTACGACCGGCTCAGCCAAGTCAGCGGTGCCGCTCCTCGGACAGCCATTCTCTATCTTTGGATCGTCATCGCCATTATTGTCGTCATCGGCGTAGCGGCTTACATCTATAACCAAAGTCATTGATCGTGTCCGTGGCCAAACCGTTCCGAGTTGTCCTGCTAGGGCCTCCGGCTTCCGGTAAGGGCACTCACGGACGACGACTTGCAGCCAGTCTGGGCCTAGGCTATCTCAGCACCGGAGCCTTGCTCCGCGAGCATGTCGAAAATGGCACCGACTTGGGAAAGCAAGCGGAACCGATCTTAGCTCGCGGCGAGTATCTCCCAGATGTATTAATGAGTCCGATCCTCGCCGATTGGCTGTCCCAACAGAAGGGTGGCTGGGTGTTGGATGGTTTTCCTCGAAGTCTGCCTCAAGCAGTTTTCTTGGACCAGTGGCTGACTCAACGCGATTTGAAGCTCGATGCCGCGATCTCGCTTGAGGTTCCTCTAGCAAATTTGCGCGCTCGGATTCATGACCGTGTCGAGTGCCCTGAGTGCCGTTGGTCGGGGCAGATGCGACAATTGACCGCCGAGGAAAATTGTCCGTCTTGTGGGACTCTTTCCGGCCCTCGGGCGGATGATAGTGAGAAAAATTTCCTCAGTCGTCATGCCGAGTTTGTGAATCTAGTTCACCCGGTCATCGAACACTATCGGCAAGCGGGAATTCTTTCTTCTTGCGACGCCACTGCTCCGCAGGATGAAGTGGCGAGCAAGCTTCTTCAATGGTTTTCCGTCCGTGCCGCTTGAAAATTTCATTCCTCCATTTTTGTTCTAACATTGTGTCCCGCAGAACCCGTATCCCTATCAAATCGCCGCGTGAAATCGATTTCATGCGCAAGGCTGGTGCCATTGCCTCGAGCATTCTTCAAGCACTTGCCAAGGAGGTATCCCCAGGGCGCACCACCGGCGAGATCGACCAGCTAGCGGCAGATTTAATGCGTGAGCACGACTGCAAGAGCGCCTTTCTCGGCTACCGGGGATTTCCGGGCTATACCTGCATTTCCATCAACGAGGAAGTGGTCCATGGCATCGGCGGCCCGCGGAAAATTATGCCGGGCGACATCGTGAAGATCGACGTCGGCATCATGAAAAGCGGATTCATCGGCGACAATGCCACGACCATCGCAGCAGGGGATATTCCGCTAGAAACCAAGCGGCTACTCGCCGTCACCGAGCAATCTTTGTTCGAGGCCATCAGTCACGCCCGTGCAGGTCGAAAACTCGCCGACCTCTGTGGTTCCGTAGAGGCCTTCGCCAAGCCGCGTGGATTCACTATTGTTCGCGAGTTTGTGGGGCATGGAGTAGGGCGTCGCTTGCACGAAGAGCCGGATGTTCCTAACTACCGTCCGCACGGGAAGTCTCCCACCTTGGAGCCCGGGATGACTTTGGCTATCGAGCCGATGGTCAATGCTGGTGTGCCATCCGTTCGGATTCTCGATGATGGCTGGACCGTCGTCACCGAAGATCGCAAACCTTCCGCGCACTTTGAGCACACCGTCCTTATCACCACGGGTGATCCGGAAATTTTGACTTGGCGGCCGCGAGAGGCACAGCCAGAGATGTTGGGACTGCCGCCGTGGTGACTGGAGCGCGGAGTTGATTCCGTCCGGGCAGTGACCCGGGAGGCGTTGAGGGGTGAGGCGCTTGAAGTCCCCTTCGCGTGGTGTTGCCTCATTGAGCCGATTTCAATGAAGCCGGCGTGCCCGTCAATCGGTGCGGGGGAAATCGCACCATTCGCTCGCAAATCCGAATTTTTCTCCTAGCCCGTGGCGCAAACCGCTTTACTCTCGCGACGATGCAACTGACTGCGGTCCTCCCGCGGTTTTACTGAAAACTGAATCGATATTTCCATGAATCTGACACTCAAAGTATGGCGGCAGGCTGGGCCGAAAGCTCAAGGCAAGATTGAAACCTACGATGCCAAGGACATCCCCACGGAGGCGTCTTTCCTCGAAATGCTCGATATCGTCAATGAACGGCTGATCGTTAAAGGCACGGAGCCGATTCATTTTGATCATGATTGCCGCGAAGGTATCTGTGGATCTTGCTCGCTGACCATCAACGGGATACCTCACAGCAAGGAGCGTGCAACCGCCACTTGCCAAGTCCACATGCGGAAGTTTTCCGAGGGCGACACCATTTGGATCGAGCCTTTCCGGGCCAATCCTTTTCCCTTGGTGAAAGACCTAATCGTGGATCGCTCCGCCTTTGACCGGATCATCGCCGCCGGGGGATATATCGACGTCCGCACCGGTTCGGCCGTGGATGCGAATACCATCCCCATTTCTAAGGTCAATGCGGATCATGCCTTCGACGCTGCCGCCTGCATCGGTTGCGGAGCCTGCGTGGCCTCCTGCAAAAATGCGTCCGCCATGTTGTTCGTGGCGGCCAAAGTTTCTCACTTGGGGCACTTGCCCCAAGGTCAGCCAGAACGCCAAAAACGGGTGCTCGCGATGGTCCGCCAGATGGACAGCGAGGGATTTGGAAACTGCACCAACCAATACGAGTGCGAGGCCGCTTGCCCAAAAGAAATTAGCGTCGACCACATCGCGCGAATGAATCGTGACTACGGGGTTTCCGTGCTCGCTGAGCAATTTGCCTAAAGTCGGAATCAAGGTATGGAATAAAATCGATTGTGGATTCTCTTCCATGCATTCCTACCCATCAAAGCCGTGCTTACTCTTCGCTCCCTTTTCCCGCTGATTTTTTCACTCACGCTTGTCGCTTGTTCCGCTGAGGACAAACAAAAACCTGCCATGGAAACTCGCACTGAAATCCCTGCCGATCCCGCTGCAAAAGTCGTTAAAACTGACGAGGAGTGGAAAAAAATCCTCACCCCAGAGCAATACCACATTCTGCGCGAGTCCGGCACCGAGCGAGCCAACGGTGAGGTTTATAAAGAATTCAAACACCAAGCAGAGGGCACTTACCATTGCGCCGGTTGCAATGCGCTCTTGTTTTCCTCCAAGCAGAAGTTCGATTCTGGCTGCGGGTGGCCTTCGTTTTATGATCCTGCCAAAGCGGAAAATGTGACTCTGAAAAAGGACACCTCCATGGGCAGGGCTCGCACAGAAGTGGTCTGTGCCAAGTGCGGAGGTCACCTCGGTCACGTTTTCGAGGGCGAGGGCTATAAAACTCCCACCGACCAACGCTACTGCATCAATGGCGGCGGCTTGATTTACGTGCCTGCCAAGGGCGAGCCGGAGAAAAAGTGATTCAGCGGCCCTCTTGGATCCGCTCCGCAAGCATCGCCGGTAAGCCGGCCGCGATGATTTTACGCTGAGCGGTTGCGATGTCATACTCGACCCGTCGGAAAACGATCATATTGTGATCGAGATCGTAAAGCGCGTAGCAAGCCCGCCAATCGCCATCGCGGGGTTGGCCGACGGAGCCGACGTTGATAAAATATTTCGCGGTGTCTTCGATCGCAATCGAATCTGCAAGCACCTCCTGCACCTTGTCGGTCTTCATATACACACGGGGCACGTGAGTGTGGCCGTGGAAGCAGATTTGGGTGAATTGATACGAAAAATTCGACATCGCATCGAAGCGGTTTGTCACGTAATTCCAATTTGCCGGTTGGTCGAGCGTGCTGTGGACCACCGTGAAATCCGAGACTTGGCGGACCATCCGGAGTCGGGCAAGCCATAGCCGCTGTTCGGTGGAAAGCTGTTCGCGGGTCCACTCGAGCGCGGTCGCGGCGATGGGGTTCATTGTTTCCAGCGAGTGGCTACCAGAGGCGTCTTCGTCGTGATTTCCCTTAACGGTCGGGCAGTTCATCGCTCGCACTTTCTCCAAGCAAGCGGCGGGATCGGCATTGTAGCCGACGACGTCGCCCATGCACACGTAGTCGGTCGCCC
>JANPAU010000256.1:0-9092 GCA_031430055.1 Akkermansiaceae bacterium
CCGCGGCGCGGCAGAGCGGAAGCAGGCGGCGGGCGACTCGCTCGATAGTGGCGAGGTCTTTGCCTTTGGCGCGGAGCTGGAGGAGGTGGGCACCACCGGCCAATAAAGAGGCGGTGACGGTTTCCGCGTTTTCCTCTGGGACGTAGCCGAGGTCGAGGATGCAGTAGAGGCGGGGGGCATTCATAAGTCCTATAGGTCGTATAGGATCTATACCTTCACGCGCTCATCCAAGTATCTAGCAACCCAGCCGATATCATAGGTGCCGGCGGCGAAGTCGGGGTGGGCGATGATTTCCTGCTGGAAGGGAATGGTGGTCTTGATGCCGCGGATCATGAACTCGCCGAGGGCGCGCTTCATGCGGGCGATGGCGATCTCGCGGGTGGCTCCGGTGACGATGAGCTTGGCGATCATGGAGTCGTAGTGCGGCGGGACGGTGTAGCCGGAATAGACGTGGGTATCGACGCGGACGCCTTTGCCGCCGGGGGCTTACCAGAGTTCGATGGTGCCGGGGCTGGGGGTAAAGTTGTTGAAGGGATCCTCGGCATTGATGCGGCACTCGATGGAATGGCCGCGGGGCTGGGCTTCGAGGACGTGGCGGGAGAGCGGCTGCCCGGCGGCGACGCGGATTTGCTCCTTGATGAGCTCGCAGCCCATGACTTCCTCGGTCACCGGGTGCTCGACCTGGATGCGGGTGTTCATCTCCATGAAATAGAAGTTTTCGGCGGCTTCATCGACGAGGTATTCGATGGTGCCGGCATTCTGATAGCCGATATTTTTGATGAGGCTGACGGAGGCCTCGCCCATGCGGGCACGGAGCTCTGGGGTGAGTAGGGGCGATGGGCATTCCTCGATGATTTTTTGATTGCGGCGCTGCATGGAGCAATCGCGCTCGCCGAGGTGGATGAAATTTCCGTGGGAATCGCCGATGACCTGGAACTCGACGTGGTTGGGATTGAGGACGAGTTTTTCGAGGTAGCAGGCGCCGTTGCCGAAGCAGGCGATGGCCTCGTTAGACGCGGCTTGGTAGAGGCTGATGAATTCTTCTTCTTTGAAACAAGGACGCATCCCGCGGCCGCCCCCGCCGGCGGGGGGGTTTTTGATGAGACTGACCGAGGCTTCGCCCATTCGAGCGCGGAGTTCAGGGGTGAGGAGGGGCGATGGGCATTCCTCGATGACCTTCTGGTTGCGGCGCTGCATCGAGCAATCGCGCTCACCGAGATGGATGAAATTTCCGTGTGAATCGCCGAAGATCTGGAACTCGACGTGGTGCGGATTGAGAACGAGTTTTTCGAGGTAGCAGGCGCCGTTGCCGAAGCAGGCGATGGCCTCGTTAGACGCGGCTTGGAAGAGGCTGATGAATTCTTCCTCTTTGAAACACGGGCGCATTCCGCGGCCACCACCGCCGGCGGTGGCTTTGATCATGACGGGGAGGCCGATTTTCTTTGCCTCGATGAGTGCGGTTTCCGCGTTCGGCATGATGTCGGAACCGGGGGTGATGGGCACGCCGTTGGCGATGGCGGTCGCACGAGCGGTCGCCTTGTCGCCCATCAACGAGATCACTTGGTGGGAGGGGCCGATGAAGGTGATGCCGGAGCTGGCGCAAATTTCCGCAAAACGAGCATTTTCTGAGAGGAATCCGTAGCCAGGGTGGATGGCGTCCGCGCCGGTGATCTCAGCAGCGGCGATGATGCGGTCGATCTTGAGGTAGGATTCCTTGCTCGATGCCGGGCCGATGCAGACGGACTCATCGGCGAGCTGGACGTGCATGGAATCCACATCGGCCTCGGAGTAAACGGCGACGGATTCGATGTCGAGCTCGCGGCAGGCGCGGATGATGCGGAGGGCGATTTCGCCGCGATTGGCGACTAGGACACGCTTGAACATTTTTTGAAGAAGTTGAGAGTGGGTGGTTGAGAGTTGAGAGTTGAGAGGATTTTCTTCCTCTCAACTCTCAACTTAAGACTCTCAACTCACTTGATGCGGAAGAGGACGTCGCCGTATTGGACGGGGGTGCCGTCTTCGGCGACGACGGCGCAGATGGTGCCGGATTTCTCGGCTTTGATTTCGTTCATGACCTTCATGGCCTCGATGATGCAGAGGGTCTGGCCGACAGAAACAGTGGAGCCGATTTCGACGAAATTTGGGGCGTCTGGGGCGGGCTTGATGTAAAAGGTGCCGACCATGGGCGAGGTGATATCGGCGCCCTCGACGACGGGTGCCGCCGGGGCGGAAATGACAGCGGCGGGGGCGGGCGCGCCAGCGGCGTGGTGCTGAGGCTGGCCAGCGGGAAGGGCAGCCAGTAGGCCACGAAGATCGTTGAGATCAGCACCTTTTTTTAATTTAAGGTGAAAGTCCTTTCGAGTGAGATCGAAGTGGGTGAGCCCGTGCTCATTCATGAGTTCGACGATTCGACGGATTTCCTGGAGTTCCACGATTGGAGAAGGTTGGGAGTTGAGTGAAAGAGAGGGCGTCCGGCAGGAAGCATCTCGTTCCCGCAAGCTAGAAGAAGCGAGGAAAGAGCGTCAAGCGGGAACGGGGTAGATTGGGGATTGTCGATCGGAGATTGTGGAATTTAGATGCCGGGGTGATCGAGACGAAGCCATTCAATGTCCTCCTGCGCCCGAAGTTGGCGGGAGAATTCGCGCCGGCGAACTATTTCCGGGAGTTGGAGGAAAATGAGATTTGCCGGGGAGACCGGCCGCTGGAGGTGGATCTGGGCTGCGGGGATGGCTCGTTTCTGCTAGAGATGGCGCGGGAGTTTCCGGAGCGGGATTTCTTGGGCGTCGAGCGCCTGCTGGGACGGGTGAAGAAAGTCTGCAAAAAGCTGACGAGAAGGCACTTGGAAAACGTGCAAGTGTTGCGACTGGACAGCCGGTATGTGGTCGAGTGGCTGCTGCCTCGGGCGGCGGTGACGCGGCTGCATCTGCTGTGTCCGGACCCGTGGCCGAAGTTGCGGCATCATCGGCGGCGTTTGGTGCAGGCGGATTTCCTTGCAGCCGTGCAGCGGGTGCTGGTGCCGGGGGGAGAGTTTCTTTTTATGACGGATCACGAGGAATATTTCCAATGGGCGACGGAAAAAGTAGTCGCTTTCGGAAAATTCGAGGTGTTGGAATGGACGGAAGATTCGTTTTTCTATCCCAAGACGGATTTCCAAGAGCAGTGGGAGGACGAAGGGAAATCGATGTTCCGGCTGCGGTGTCGAAAGCTGCTTAACGAGGCTTGAGAATGATGGACGATTGGTCGACGAAGCCTTCCAAGCGGAGATTTCCAGACTCGTCGAGCCGCAGCGTTACGGCGCCAGTTTCGCCTTGGTGCATCACTTGGATGCCGCGGGACTGCCAGTAGCGAACCGTCTCCGGCTGCAACTTTTCCGCGAGTGGGAAATCTGCATGAGAAGCGACGATCACGTGCGGGTTTACCGCAGCAAGGAACGGATCGGTCAGCGATAAATCGGTGCGGTGGCGTCCGGCGATGATGACATCCGCCGAGATGTCGCGATAATTACCTAACAATTCCGACTCGCTGCTGATCCCGGCATCGCTGGTGAATAGTAATTTCCAACCGTGCCAATGCAGACGGAAGATCGCGACGCGGTCATCGGCAGCGGCGTTCTGTGAGATGGGATCCGGGGCGAGCAGAATTTCCAGACGTGCGCCATCTGGCATCGGTAAGTTAGAAATTTCGGCTGCGTGGATTGTTTTGATTCCAGCGAGCGGCGCTTCATTGAGCCATGAGCGGAAAGCCGGGCTGCGAGATCGCTCGACAGGCAGCACCACTTGGCGAATTGGAAAAGTCTGCCAGACGGGACTGCCACCGCCGAGGTGATTGCCATCCGGGTGGCTCAGAATTACCGAGTCTGGGGTGATTCCCATGCGCCGCAGGGAGGGCGCGAGCCGCCGTTTAAAGCTGTAGGGATCGGCGCAATCCAACAGCACCGCACTGCGGCCGCCATCGGAAAAACAGGCGGCACCGGCACCATGCTCCAAGTCATAGATGAGTAAAAACGGTTGGGTCTGCTGCCGGAGTTGGAAGTGCCCACCTGGCACAGCGGCGAATCCTTCAGCCGTGAGAACACAGGCCCTGGCGACGTAGCCGTTAGCGCGATTCACCCACTTCGCCGCAGGTGGGATGAGTGGAGCAAGTGCCACTCCTAACAAACCGGCACTCAGCAAGACGAATACCAGCGGGATAAGCACGATCCCCGCAAGCACCGAGATCGGCGTAATCAGCCCGAAGTGGAATGCCGTGAGCGGAGTCGATCCGATGCCTGCCGCCACGGAAACTCCGAGTGACTGCGCGAAGTATCGGCGCACGCCTAACCAAGCCCTTTGCCTGCGGTTCATCAGTGCCAGGGGCAGATAGAGTTCGGGTTTTTCCATCCATCCAAAAAGACGTGTCGCCCACCCAGCGCCGATCGCGATGGCGGCGACCACTCCATAGGAAAGCTGCACTCCCGGTTGAAATAACAGCCGCCCGTCCCACAACATCGCCACCAGCAGCACCGCGCCCAGCGCATTGAGTAAATCCGACCTTCGCCGAAAAATGAAGGCTCCGAGAAACACTGCCGCCATCCACGCGGAGCGTTCTGCTGGCGGGCTATTTCCCGTGAGCCATGAGTAGCCGAAAATCATCGGCAGTAGCACAAACACCGCCCAGCGCCGCCGCACACCTAACAGCTTAAGCGCCAACCAAGCGATGCTACCGACCATCGCCACATGCAACCCGCTCACCGAGAATGCGTGCAAAGTCCCACTGTTGCGAAACGCCGCGACCAATTCATCGGCATCTGGTGGCTGCTCGCCGATGACCACCGCGCGGATCACCACCGCTTCTTGCGAATCCTCCGGCAAGCCGACCGTCACCGCTGCGCGAAACCACTGGCGCAACCTCGCGCCGAGCGCGGGCCAAGTGCCCGTGGTGACTTCACCCTCCACCCAGCTGGCGTGAAAAACCACAGCCATTCCCTGACTGCGCAGCCATGACGCTTGATCGAACTCCCCCGGATTCCGCATTTCTGGGAGGGGGCCGAAATTTCCCCGAGCCGTCACTCGTGATCCTGCCACGGGGATTTCTCCTCGCCCTTCCCACCAAACTTTCGCCCCCGCTTGCGGGCCGGTTAGTAAAACGGCAGGAGCGACCCAAGACATGCTTCGTCCTTTGGCGTCTTTGAGAATGCGACCATGCATTTCACCCGCACCGGATTGCAGCAATACCCGTTCGTTTGCTTGCCGCATTTCCGTCCGCCACGTGAAGACTCCCGCAGCCATGCCACCGCAGAGCAACCAAACGAGCCCCATTCGCCAGTGATTCAAACAAGTCCCCACCAATCCTAACAAAACTGCGAGAACCAGTCCTGCAGGCCATTTCCAATCCGCCGCTAAGACGCTGCTCGCTGCGACCAGCGCTGCGAGAAACAAAGGATGCCGCTCGCATAAGATTCGCGCCGCAGGGGTGACTTGAAGCTTCCCCATCGCGCGGGTTCCTTACGCGCCCTCCGCTGCCGCAGCGGCCTCTTCCACACTCCACTCGTGCAACTTGTTACGGGCATTGGCCGAGTGACGGGTTTCTGGAAATTGCTCGATGACTTGATTCATGATCGCGACGGCGGATCCACGGTTGCCTTCCACCTCATCATAGAGCTCCGCCAGGCGGAAAAGGAAATACGCTGCGTCATTGACCTCCCATGCTTGGCTTTCCAAGGCATGACGGATGGTCTGGATGGCCGCCGCCGGGTCTTCCAAATTGGTCTTTTGGATTTTGGCGATTTCCACCCACGGCAGACGGTTGAGTGGGTCCGCTGCGGCTGCTATTTTGTAAGCGGCGATGGCCCCTTCATAATTCCCCTGCGCCGTCAGCGAGCGGGCGTCATGCATGACGTCTTTTTCGACCATTTCCGCACTGTCGTATACGGCATGAGTGACCCGCTGGGCGAAGAACGGAAGAGCGTAAACCACGAAGAAAATCCCGAGAAATCCCGCACTCAAGAATGTGAGAAGAATGCCATATATCGTTTTTTCGCCCTCCATGGAATTGTAGTCGATCTCCATCGTCTTGACCAAGGAATCTGGATCACCGGTTTCTTCGACTTGCACCATCTTGGTTTTAAGATCGGTCATCTCTTTGCCCTTTTTGGCAAACATCATATAACCTCCCGCAACGAGCGCCGCGAGTACCAACAGGGTAAGCCATTTCATCATTCCGCAGCGTGCCTCATCGGGACTAGGGACTGGAAGCAAAATCTAATGAAAATTACAAGCGTCGGGCATTGCGCCCCTCATCGATCAATTTCCAGAAGTGCTTGGAGCTCGCCAGCGCCTCATCCTCGGCCAGCGGCATCTTCGAGCGGAACAGAAAGTCCGAAAAAGTCCCCTTGTGCAGCACCCGGTGGACAATGACTGCTCCCTCCTTGACCTCGAAATAGAACCGATATTCCTTCGCCCGAAAGCGATAGAGCACCGTCCCATCGCGATCAATTTTCCCAAAGCGTTCGCCAGTGAGGTTCTGCAAATCCTCCTTGCCGACCTTGAACTCGTCGATCAACTCAAGTTGCTCTAGGGTATCCAAGGCAGAAAGCTCTGCCGCGCTGATTTCATTAAAGACGATTTGAAACACTCGGCGAGGCTAGCGACGCGTTGAGACATTGCCAGCGCATAGTGAGCGATTGCGAGCATCGTCGGGAAACGAAGGAGAGAGAACTTAATCAAACACCACGCGGAAGCCTTGATTCGGCAGAGACGCCGTTTTGATCATGCTGCCGATGTCGAGCAGGTTATGGAAATTGCAACAATGGCTGGAGCACCACCATGAGCCGCCGCGGCCGCAGGTGCGGACCCTGCCCTGAGCGGCGGTCATCCACGGTGGATGGCCTTCGCAGTATTCGAAGACGTTGCCGATCACATCGTAGAGCCCCCAAGCGTTAGGCAGATAGGAGCGGATGGGAGAAGTGAGGACGAAGCCGTCCTCGCGCGTATTTTGCTGATGATTGAGGCCGTTCCAGGTGTTGGTTTTTTTCGGTTCGAAGTCCGTGCCCCACGGGTAGGCAGTTTTCGCCCCGGCGCGGGCGGCCGTTTCCCACTCGTCGATGGAAGGGAGGCGACCGCCGACCCATTTACAATAGGCGCGGGCGTCTTCACCGGAGATCTGGGTGACGGGGTGTTGGAGCAGTTTGTTAGAATCGGGACCATCGGGGCCGAAGGGGTGGCGCCAGTTTGCGCCGTCCATGTGCTTCCACTCCCATTCGGCACTTCCCTCGCCGCCGACGAGGCTCCAGCCGTTGCGTTCAGCACAGGTTTTATAGCCAGTGGCAGAGACGAAGGCCGCGAACTGGGCGTTGGTGGTTTCCGCGTCGGAGATGAAAAACCCGGGCGTTTTGAAGGGGTGGGGCGAGTTCAACTTATGCCCGGCTTCTCCGAGTGCGTAGGTGCCTGCCGGAATTTTGACCAGCGTGTGATCATGACGGATTTCAGCGCCAAGTGCGGCGGTAGCTAATAGGAGGCTGATGCGAAGGAAATTCATGGGATGAAGAACAGGCAGGAATGCCTGCATCACGGTGCCGGTTCATGGGTGCTCGGAAAGCCACTTCGTCGCAGCCGCTCGGACCTCGTCACGGGACTCGCGGGTGTAGGGGATCGAGACGAAGTCGCGCTCGCGGCGGAGGACTTGGACGATCGGATCGAGCACGAAATTTCTGCCGTAGGCCCCTTCCGGAAGTGGGGCGCCGACTTGATAGGCGGGATAGCCCGCCGCGTCTTTCTTGAGTTTCTTGGCATAAGCGGCTTCAATGGAAGTGTTGAGGTAGGACGCGTAGGATTTTTCCCGCAGAAGCAAGGCCATCAGCATGATCAAATCGCGCTGAGCGACCCGGGCTTGGAAGAGCTGGCTGAACCGGTCTCGTTCCGCATCGGTCTTTTTTTCGGAATTGGAATAAGAATACCCGACAAACCACCCGGCCACCTGCGGGGCTGGGGAGATCGGGTCGTTCTTAGCCTGCGCGATCCCCTTTACCAGTTTTTGCTCCACGATGAGGAGTTCCGGCAGAGTCTCGATGGCGTGAAGCCGCAGGATCAAATCCAGCAGCAAGGGATTGAGCGATTTCGGATCGCAGCCGAAGGCGTCGCCATCCAAGTTTTCCTCCGGCTTGAGATCCTCGATCGGGGAATCTACTTCACGCTTAAAATCCACTGCCAGAAGGCGTGCTCGGATCGATTTGACCAACGCATCCCGGTTTTTATCCATCAGCGCTTGGTTTGTTTTTGAAAAACTCGCCCCTGCAAAATCGGTAAGCTCGAAAGCGCGGTAAGGAATGTCCGCAGGCATCGACATCACATCACAGACCTGGGAGTAGGAACCCGGGCGAGAGATTAATTGGTCGAGAAGTGAATTCCCCGCAGGCGATTCCGCAAAAGCGACCACTATCAACGCCACCTGAAACGGCAGTATGAATTTGTTCATGCATCAGAAATGGATCCACCACTTGCGGTGTCAAGGCGTGAAATTCCCCTCAGAACCTAGAATTTTTCCTGAAATTTCAAAAACTCAGAATCTTCATAAAAAAATCTTGCGCACTTGAGGCCGCCGTGGTGTTCTCCCCGCCCGCCCACAAGGGCGGACCAACTCTATTTCCCATCCGGCCATGGCCTACGCAGTGATCAAAACAGGCGGTAAACAATACCGCATTCAAGAAGGCGACAAATTTGATGTCGAGAAGCTCGATGTCGAAGTCGATTCAGAAATTACGTTTGACGTCCTGATGGTCGGCGAAGGCGAATCTGTGAAAATCGGCGCTCCTCTCGTGGCTGGCGCTTCGGTGACTGCTAAGGTCATCAATCAGTATCGCGGCCCCAAGGGTGTTGCTTTCAAGTTCAAGCGCCGTAAGGGCTTTCACAAAACCAAGGGTTTCCGCCGGAGCCTCACCACGCTCGAGATCACCTCGATCGCCGGTTAATTTTCAACCACTTACTTACCCACTTCCATGGCCCATAAAAAAGGACAAGGCTCCGTCAAGAACGGTCGCGATTCCCGCAGCAAGCGCCTCGGCGTGAAAAAATTCGGCAGCCAAGCCGTGATCGCCGGGAACATCATCATCCGCCAGC
>JANPAU010000257.1:0-11040 GCA_031430055.1 Akkermansiaceae bacterium
TTCATCGCCGCCGCCCTTCCCGCAGGAGATTGCATGCTTCTGAAAATCGAACCCAAAGTTTGGACCGATTTTTCGATCATCCAAATCGCCGAGCATGGCACAGTCGTCGCCAAGGGCGATAGCTTGATTCGCTTCGATTCCGAGGACATCGACCGAAAAATCGAAGACACCCGGCGCGAGCTCAACTCCGGCGTGCTCACCCTCGCCCAAGCCGAACTCGACTCGAAAATTTTCCACGAAACTGCACCTAACAAGCTCGAAGCTCTCCGCCGCGCAGCAGAAGTCGCCAAGGAAGAAAATTTCTATTTCACTCAAATCCGGCGCAAGGCCAACGAAGATTCTGCTAGCCAATCCCTCAAACGCAGCCAGCAAATCCTCTCCAATCAACGTGAGGAACTCAAGCAGCTCTCCAAGATGTATGAAGCCGACGATGTCACCGAAAACACCGAGGAAATCATCCTCGTGCGCCAACAAGACGCCGTAGCATCCGCCGAATTTGCCCTGCGTATGGAGACACTCGACCACAAGCGCACCCTGGAAGTCACCTTACCCCGCGAAGCCAAAACATTGGCGGACACCGAGCGCGACACCGGCATCACCCTCAAAAAAGCCGAGCTCGATATCCCCCGCTCACTCGAACTGAATAAAATCGCCCTCGAAGCTTTAAAAACCGCCCAGCAACGCGCGAAACAAAACCTTTCCGAGCTGGAAGCTGATCGCACCCAGTTCGAGTTCAAAGCCCCCAGCGAAGGAATCTTTTACCACGGCGCCATTGAAAATGGCCGATGGACCACCGGCGATACGCTGAAGACCCTCGTTCTCCGAGGCCGCCCTGCTGCCCATTCCGTTTTTGCCACCTTCGTTCCAGGAACGGCCAAGCTCAACCTCGTCGCATTTCTCGACGAAGCGAGCGCGCGCGCCCTCAAGCCCGACCTCACCGGCACCGCCACCCTCGTCGGCCGCGAGGATCTGGAAATCACCGTCAAGCTCCTTAAGATTTCTCCCATTCCGAACACCAGCGGCACCTATCGCGCCGATCTCACCGCCACCTGGCCCAAGGAGTCCACTCCAGCCACTGGCACGACCGCCCAGATCCGACTCATCGCCTATCAGCAAGCATCCGCTGTCGTCATCCCTAACAAGGCACTTACCTTTCACGAAACTGGCTGGACTGTGGACGTCAAACTCGCCGATGGCAAAACGGAACGTCGTGCCGTCAAGCGTGGCCGCGTTTCCAACGACGAGAGCGAAATCCTCTCCGGCCTTGAAGTCGGCCAAGTGATCGTGGTGCCCGCCGATAAGGCTTGATTGATTCAACGAACCGTCACCACCTCCATGTCCGCCATTTCACTCATCCAAGCGATTGTGGCGAGCACGCGGCGATCGGGAATACCAATGCTCATCGCGGCCTCAGCCTTCGCGACGGCCCAAGAAAAACCCACAGATCTGCCGGAAGTCACCGTGGCATCACTCGACGCCTCTATCCGCCGCGGAGTGGATTTCCTCATCACTCACCAGAATCCCAACGGCTCTTGGGGCAGTGCCACCCGCACGAAGGCCCTGAACATCTACGCTCCCCTCCCCGGTGCCCACCAAGCCTTCCGAGCCGGGGCATCCGGTCTAGCCCTCTCCGGCCTCATTGATGCCGCCGATTCACGCCCGGAAGCGGCCGCCGCCATCACCAAGGCTGCCGTCTGGACTGCCGCCGAGCTGCCAAATCTACGCCGCGCCGACCTTACCACCACTTACAATGTCTGGGGCCATGCCTACGGAATGCGCGCCATTTCCCGCCTCTACCAGCGTGAAACCGACACTGCCAAAAAGGCCGAATGGACCCGCCTCGCCCAACAACAAATCGACCTCGTCAACCGCTACGAAGACATCAACGGCGGCTGGGGATACCTCGACGTCTTTGATGAAGTCGCCACCCAAAAACCCTCCGGCCTCCCCACCTCCTTCACCACCGCCACCGTCTTGTTAGCGATGGACGAAGCCCGCTCGATCATGGACGTAACGCTCAATGAAAAGCTCGTCAAACACTCGATCACCAGCATCAACGATCAGCGCACGCCGGATTTTTCCTACGCCTACTCCTTCCAGCACCGGATGATGCCGCGCGCTGACATCAACCGCCCCGCAGGCTCGCTTGCCCGCTCCCAAGCCTGCAATGCCGCACTGCGCGTCTTTGGCGAAACCGCTATTACTGACGAAGTTCTCACCACGTGGGCAGACCGGTTCCTTGCCCGCGAAGGTTTCCTCAGCAACGTCCGCAAGCGCCCGGTGCCACACGAAGGCGCATTCCGAATCGCCGGTTATTTCTACTACTACGGCATCTATTATTTCACCGAATCCGTGCGACTACTTCCCAAGGAAAAACACCCAGCTTACGCCAAGCGCCTCGCTACCATTCTGCTAGAGCGCCAAGAAAAAGACGGCTCGTGGTGGGACTACCCACTCTACGACTACCACCAAGCCTATGGCACCGGTTACTCGCTGATGGCTCTCGCGTGGTGCCGCGACGCAATCGCCGCCAGCAACTAACGATCGCCTAGCTCGCCAGCCCGCTCTTGAATCAGGGAAATCAACCCTGCCATTTCAAGAGTTTAAGGTGTCTTGGGTAAAATCAACAACAGTTGAGTGGTGATCACGGGAGCTGACAAGCCAGTTCATAATCCAACGACATGAACTTTCAAAGCAAGTGGCACTGGCCAAATTTCCCATAACGTGGAATCTTCGTGCTGTTATGAAAACAACGCTTCGCAAATCTTCAGACCGCGGTCATGCCAATCACGGCTGGCTCGACAGCCACCACACCTTCAGTTTCGCCGACTACTATGATCCGGCGCAAATGGGCTTCCACAGTCTGCGCGTCATCAATGAAGATCACGTGGCCGCTGGCGGAGGGTTCCCCACTCACCCGCATCGTGACATGGAAATCTTCACCTACGTCGTCTCCGGCGCGCTCGAACACAAGGACAGCATGGGAAATGGTCGCCAACTTCGCCCCGGCCAGATCCAGCTCATGAGCGCGGGTTCGGGCGTCGCGCACTCCGAGTTCAATCCCTCACGCAGCGAATCCGCCCATTTCCTGCAAATTTGGATCAAGCCCCGCACCCAAGGACTCACGCCATCCTACACCGAGTGGCATCCGTCACCGGAGAGTGAGGCCTCATCCAAGGTCCTGGTCATTTCAGCCGATGGCCGAGATCACTCCGCGACCATTCAGCAGGATGCGGATATCTACCGAGTCAGGCTCAAAGCAGGGCAAAGCGTCAGTCATGACTCATCCGCCGGACGTGGTCTATGGCTCCAACTCATCCACGAAGAAATTTCCGCAAATGGAACACCCCTAACTGCCGGAGACGCCATCAGCAGCGAGGATGCTGGAAAATTCAATATCATTGCGATCCAAGACGCAGAAGCTATCCTTTTTGATCTCGCCTAATTCCTAACACACAAACAAAGTTACGACCTCACTATTTTCTCCAATCACGCCGGGGAGCCTATCGTCTGTACACAAGTGCCGCTTCACCAATAATGGCAGGCGTGGCCTGATGCACCAGATGGTGACCGTGAGAGTCTTCGGTAATTCTTTCGCTTGCTCTTGCCCTTTGGCGCAAAGACGGATAATCGAAAAACCGCTCTTTTGACGTTGCCAAACAAACTCATCACCATTCACTCCCCATCTATGAAAAAACCAATCCGCATCGGACTCATCGGCTATGGCTTCATGGGCCGCACTCACTCGAACGCCTACTCCCAGCTCTCCCATTTCTTCGATACGGACCACGTCCCGGTCCGTCAGGCGGTCTGCGGTCGCGACAAGGAAAAGGTCGCCGCCTTCGCCGAAAAATGGGGCTACGCCTCCTACGAGACCGACTGGCGCGAACTCGTCAAACGCGAGGACATCGACGCCATCGACATCTGCACGCCCAACGACTCCCACGCTGAAATCGCCCTCGCGTGCATCGCCAACGGCAAAATGATCCTCTGCGAAAAACCCCTCGCCCTCAACGGCACTCAAGGTGAAGCCATGGTTGCCGCTGTCGAGAAATCCGGCCTGCCAAACCTCGTTTGGTATAATTACCGCTTCCTTCCCGCCGTAACGCTTGCGAAAAATATCGTCGATGCTGGTGAACTCGGCCGGGTCTTCCATTACCGCGCGAATTTCCTCCAAGACTGGACGATTTCCGAAGAACTCCCGCAAGGCGGTGCCGGACTCTGGCGTCTCGATGCAGCTGCCGCAGGCTCCGGCGTCACCGGTGACTTGTTAGCCCACTGCATCGACACCGCCCGCTGGATTAATGGCGACATCGTTTCCGTAAGCGCCATGACCGAGACCTTCATCAAGGAGCGCGTCCACACCGCGACGGGTGAAAAGCAAGCCGTCACCATCGACGATGCCTGCGCCTTCCTCGCCCGTTTCGAGAACGGCTCGCTCGCCATCTTCGAGTCCACCCGCTACGCCCGTGGTCACAAGGCGCTCTATACTTTTGAAATCAACGGAGAGAAAAAGTCACTCGCTTGGGATCTCCACGATCTGAACTACCTCTCCTACTTCGACCACGGAGTGCCCGGCGACCGCCGCGGATGGACGAATATCCACGCGACCGATGGTGACCATCCGTATTCGGGAAACTGGTGGGTTCCAGGACTTTGCCTCGGCTACGAACATTCCTTCACCCACGCGCTGGCAGAGTTTTTCAAATCCCTCGACGATCCAAGCGCGGAAAAACGTTACCCGGACTTCCGCCACGCCCTCGGCACTCAATACGTCTGTGACGCCGTGCTGGAGTCGGCCAAGACCAAGCAATGGGTGGATGTGAAAAAGTCCTGATAGAGCGGTTTTGAAAAACGGGTGAGATTGACTCGGATGCTTCATGCCCATGAGGCACGCCCTGAAGTTTGGGCACTACGTCATCACGGCATGGATTTTCCGCTCAGATTGTCAGATCGTCGAAGAAGGTATTTCCCCCCTCCCCCACCATGTCCCCCTCAGCCACCGTCACCGGTCTCGAAATTATCGATATTGTCGCAGCGTATCCGGATGGCATCAGGCTGAGCCAACTCTCCGAAACGGTCATCAAACGCTTCGGTGCAACGACCACCTTCCACACCAGCTCAAGGCTTGGGCTGGATTTCGACGACCTCTTGGTGTTTCTCGAAGCTCGCAACAAACTGCGAATCTTCCGAGGAGTTGTATTTCCCAGTGGTTCTGCGGTTTCGAAATCTTAAAAATGAGCGGATTCAAAGATCGCCACCCCTTGGCTTTTCCGGCAAATCCTCCGGTGTGACGTTGCCAGTATTTGAAATTGAAAAAACCTTGCGGGATGCCGTGCAGGGCGAGCGGGCGCGGGTGCTGCTCAAGGCCCCGACAGGCTCGGGCAAGTCCACCTCCGTTCCCGGGATGCTGCTGGATTCAGGAATTTCCGGGCGGATTCTCGTCATCGAACCCCGGCGGATGGCGGCGCGACTGCTTGCGGGCTGGGTGGCAAAACAACGCAAAGCGACACTCGGAAATGAAGTAGGCTACGCCGTCCGCTTCGACACGAAATACCGTAACGACACGAAGATCATCTATCTAACCGACGGGGTTTTCCAACGCTGGATCCAGGATGACCCGACGCTCTCCGGCATCGGCGCAGTGGTCTTCGACGAGTTCCACGAGCGACGGCTTGCAGTGGATGTCGCGCTGGCGAGATGCCTGGATTTGCAAGAAAACTCTCGCCCGGATTTACGAGTCGTCGTCATGTCGGCCACACTCGAGACCGCAGGGCTGGCAGATTATCTAGCTCCAGCCGTCTCGTTAGAAGCAGGTGGCCGCACCCATCCGGTGCAAGTCCTCTATCGGGCGGACCGGCCACCAGTCAATGATCGGCGCGGCGGGCCACCTCGTGAAACGCCGGTCTGGGAGAAGATGGTGAATGTCTGCCGCGAAGCGATGGCGATGCCGGATGCCGGAAACATCCTGATGTTCCTTCCCGGCACTCACGAAATCCGACGCACGATCGAGCTGTTGGAAAACACCGTGGCCAAGGGATGGGACGTTTTTCCGCTGTATTCCGCACTGCCCCCCGCTGCCCAAGAGGCGGCGATTTCTCCCAGCTCACGCCCGAAAATCATCGTCGCCACCAACGTGGCGGAGACCTCGCTCACCATCGATGGCGTGCGCACCGTGATCGATTGTGGGCTAGCAAGGATCGCCTCATTCGAGCCGCGCCGGGGCATCAATACGCTGCTGATCAAGAAAATCTCCCGCGCAGCGGCAGAGCAGCGCACGGGCCGCGCCGGGCGCACGGCACCGGGGCGGGCGTTCCGTTTGTGGAGCGAGGCTGACCATGCGCGACGGGCAGAGTTTGAAGCACCGGAAGTGCATCGGGTAGATCTGGCAGAAGCCGCACTGCTCCTCAAGGCGGCGGGTGTTAGTGAGATCCGGGATTTCCGCTGGTTCAATGCTCCCACTGAAGAGTCGCTCTCGCGTGCCGAGCGGCTACTGCACGATTTAGGCGCACTCGATGGCGGCGGCAAGCTCACTGATGAAGGCCGGAAAATGGCCTCACTGCCACTGGAACCCCGGTTTTCGCGATTGATGTTAGCTGGCCACGAACACGGCTGCGTAGCGGAAACCGCATTCATTGCCGCCACCGTGCAAGGCGATGGAATCTTCATCAACAAGCGGGCTGGCGTTGGCCGCAAGGACTTCATTTTTCCCGAAGACGATTCAGACTTCGCCGGAGAATGGCGTGCTTTTGAATCCGCAGAAGCGATGGGCTTTGATCCACGGCGCTGCGATCAAGTCGGCGTAATGGCACGGGGTGCGAGGGAGACCGCACAGGGATATGACCGGTTGGCCGCACTCGCAAAACGCTTTGGTTGGGAATGGCTGCCTGTCGATTTCAAGGCACGGCGCGAGGCGGTGGGCAAGGCCATGCTTGCTGCCTTCAGCGATCAGTTAGCCATCCGAATCAGCCAAGGCACACTCGCTTGTAAGCTGGTCGGAAATCGCAAGGGTAAGCTCGACGAAGAGTCCTGTGTTAGAAATGCACCCGCTTTCGTCGCCGCAGAAATCACTGAGGTGGAGGCCCGCGAAATCATCGTCCATTTGCGGCGGGCGACCGCCATCGATCCGGCATGGCTTGCGGAACTCTTTCCCGAAGATCTTGCCGTGACCGATGGTGCAGCGTGGGACGAAACCCGCCGCCGAGTCGTCGCCCGGAAAGAAACACGCTTCCGCGATCTGGTGCTGGAGGCCAAGGAAAGTGACCACGGCGTGAACCTCGACCAAGCTGCCGGACTGCTCGCCTCGCGGGTTCTTTGCGGTGAGTTGATCTTGAAAAACTGGGATGACTCGGTGACCCAGTGGACGGCGAGATTGGCATCGCTCGGCACCTGGATGCCAGAGTTAGAAATGCCCGGCTGGAGCGACGAAGACCGGGCGGATGCCATCGCCCAGATTTGTCACGGCGCGGTCAGCTACAAGGAGATCAAGGAGGCGAACGTCTGGCCGGTGCTGCGTGAGTGGCTCAGCAGCGCCCAACGCTCGGCGCTCGATGCGTATTGTCCTGAGCGAGTCAATTTACCCAATGGCCAGTCCGCGAAGGTGACTTACTCGGTGGGGATGGACCCGTTTATCTCCGTGCGAGTCTCGCATCTTTTTGGAATCTGGGAGACGCCGATGATTGCTAACAGCCGAATTCCCCTGCTCGTACATATTCTCACGCCGGGTCAGAAGCCATGGCAAATGACCAAGGATCTCAAAGGCTTCTGGCAATCCGGCTACGCCCAAATGAAAAAGGAAGTCGCCGGACGCTACCCTCGACACCCATGGCCGGATGATCCAAAAACTTGGGTGGCCGCCGGCAGTAAAAAATAATGCTGCGTTTTCTGATTCATTTTCCCCACCATCCAGCAACTTTTTCCTCATGTGGCGCATCCTCTTCATCCTCTCGGGTCTCACCATCGCCGCCGCGCTCATCGCCCGTTGGTTTTTTGGAATGCGCGTGCTGGCAGAGCTGGGCAAGCGCCCCTGCCGCTGTGATTTGGTCACCTGGATGCCGTCGCCCGAGGATGCCGCACTGGTCCACCGTGCGGAGGAATCGGCCGCAGAGTTTGGTCGTCAACTCCGATTGAAAGCTCTAGCAGAATGGCGTGAGCAGGATCCCAAAGCCGCCATCGCCCGGGAAAACTCCCGCCGCTTCGGGATGGCCGTGCCGCCACTCAGCGGAGTGATTGCCGTCTTAGCCGTCATCGTCGCAAAAATCCCCGTGATGGGCGGCATCTCCGTTCTGCTAGGAGCTACGGCTCTATCATCCGTGCTCGGAGTCCTATCCTTGGCCCCGGAACTCGCCGCGATCACCCACGCTGCGAAAAAAATCCGGGAAACCAAAAGCTTCCCTCGTCGCGACGATGAAGAAGCCGTGATTCGCTGCGCCATCGCCCACGCGTGGAAGGAAACCCTGCCGCCCCTTCTAGGTCTGCTCCAGCGCTGAGGGGGGAAGTCATTGGGTGAAGAACTCATTGTAAATGATGTCTCCTGCGCCATCCCATGTAGCCATGGACGCAACCACCCTACGTGATCGCGGAGAACTCTCCGGTTTCAATCCAATCATCTATCAGGCATTGTGCAGCTGTGACACATCAACAGCTCCTCAGTCCCCTACTTTCCAATTGGCCGGCCTTCGCCTTGTTGCTTGGGTTTTACGTCCTGTTCAAGTACCTCGGTTCCGCATCCTTTAAAGGCTGGCTCGGCGAGTGGATAGTCTACCGAAACTTGAAGCGGCTGGATCCGCAACTCTACCGGCAATTCCACGATCTCTACCTGCCCCGCCCAGATGGACAGGGCACTACCCAGCTCGATCACGTCGTTGTTTCTCCCTTCGGCATCTTCGTGATTGAGACGAAAAACTACAAGGGCTGGATCTTTGGGACCGAAAAGCAGCGCCAATGGACCCAGCAGATTTACCGGGCCAAGAATCGATTTCAAAACCCGCTTCATCAAAACCATCTCCATGTGAAGGCTCTGATGCAATTTCTCGGCCTTCCAGCGAACCACTTTCATTCCCTCGTCTTCTTCATCGGAGGTGCGGAATTCAAAACACCCATGCCCGGCAACGTCATCAATGACGGCCTGCACTCGTGGATCGCAAACCGCACCACGCCCCTCCTCGATCCCGACGCCGTGCGGATCGCAAATTCCCGCCTCGAATCCCTCTACCAATCCACCGATCGCAGGACCGCCGCCCGCGATCACCTCAAGTCACTCAACACCCGCAACGCATGAACCCGTCAACCGCACCTAACGCCCCAGCGCGGACAACAGCCTTACGTCGCACTCAATACATCTTCATTGATTACGAAAACGTCTGCGAAGCGGATCTTTCTCGAGTCGTTGGAAGAGCCGCCAAGGTCTTCATGGTACTCGGCACCCGCCACACGAAACTTCCGACTTCGCTCTTCCTTTTTGCCCAAGACCATCCCGAGCAACTGAAGATCATTCAAACCCCAGTCGATGGCCGCAACGCGCTCGACTTCGTACTCACGCTCTCACTCGGCCGCATGATTACCGCCGATCCCGAGGGCTACTTCCACATCGTCTCCAAAGACACCGACTTCAATTCCATCGTCCGCCACCTCAAGGGCGAAAAGCAACACATCGCCCGCCACGCATCACTGGCGGAAATCCCGGCCCTCCAAACCCCGGAAGAACGCGTCGCCCTAATCAAGGCCGAACTCGCTAGCGCCACCAACAACCGACCTTCCACTCGCAAGACACTTGTCAACAAGATCCAGTCCGCCTTCGAACACAAAGCCGAACCAGATTTCATCGAAAACACCATCAAGAGATTCGTCCAAGCTGGCCTCCTCGACTTCACCGATACTGACAAGGTTCTCTACAAGATCGCCTGATCCTTCTGTCCCAAATTTTTAGATCTAACAACCATTCCTCGATCATGTTAATCGAAGAGCGCTGCGTCCATCGCCTTGATCATCTTCTTGATAGAGGTAGGAACGAGGCTTTCGCCCCGCTCCCTCCTCCGAACCGGACGTGCGGATCTCCCGCATCCGGCTCTCCAGTCAGTAGTTTGCTCCGTTACGGAGACTCGCGAATTCTGTTTCTCGGGCGTCTAGCAGGCAAAAGAGTCCGAGCTTCTTGAAGTAGCGGTTGGGCCAGCGTTGGTGATCCTTGCCACGGCCACGGCCTTTCAGACCGCGCCGCTTTCTCAGGATGGAGCGCAATCTCATGCGAATCCACCCGTCGATCCCTCCAAGTTCGCTGGCCTTGGCGTGTTTGAAATAGCCGAACCAGCCGGGCAATGTCCGGTTGAAGTCCGCCACGATGGCTTGCATGCTTCGCCCATTGGCCCGGCGCGTCCGAGGTTTGATGGATTCGCGCAACTTGCGCAGGCTTTTGGGCCGAACCAATCGCATCATCTTTCCCCGTCGGCTTCTTTGGAACCGGTAGCCGAGGAAGTCGAAATGACTGTCGGCAACGGTCATGTCCACCGTGCGGGTTTTATCAGGATGCAATGTGAGTCCGGCCCCGGCCATCCATTCCCGGAGCTTCTCCAGCGCGGCTTTGGCTTCTTCTTCAGTGTGGCAGAGGACGACCATGTCGTCGGCATACCGCACCATTTCAAAACCGAGTCCGGCCATCAGCCAGTCTAACGGACCCTAGGTAGATGTTCGCTAACAATGGACTTATAACTCCACCCTGCGGTGTGCCTTTGGACTCTTCTTGCGATTCGTCTTCGGGCATTTCTTCCATGGTTTTGGCTGATTGAGCGTCTTCCATCACGCCTTGTTTGAGGAACCCCTCGATCAGCCCCAGAACCCGTCCATCGGCAATGTGCTCGCGCACCAGTGCCATAAGCCGGTCATGGGGAATCGCATCGAAGTAGCCCTTGATGTCCACTTCCACGATGTGCTGCCTCCCTGTTTTTAACAGTTCTTCCACACGCCGCAGGGCGTCTTTACAACCGCGTCCGGGGCGGAACCCATAGCTGTGTTTGGCGAAACGGTTTTCGAAAATGGGTTCTATCA
>JANPAU010000258.1:0-7942 GCA_031430055.1 Akkermansiaceae bacterium
AAGAGGGGCGGGGAAACTGGGAAATCCGGTCGGAGTTGGCAAGGGAAATTCTGAGGGTGAATCAGCTCTGGGTAAGTAGTCCCGGTTTTAACCGGACTTTGTGGGGTGCGACAGAACGCCTGGCTGCTTACCAAAGACTCAGCGCTCGTAGCCGAGGATTTCTCTGAGTTCCTTCCGCATCTGGGTGGCCACTCTCGCTTCGTAGGTGCTCCACCCGGGATTGGAAACATCGAACTTCGACATCCAGTCCTGCCTGAACCAATAGTGCTCGGAGACCTTGAATCCAATCGATGCCGTCGCGATAGTCAGCAAGGTCGCTGCGTAGGGGGTGATTAATGCCAATGAAGTCGTAGCCCGATAAAAATGGCAGTCCGCCCGGCCGAACATGGCGAGTGAAGCCCGCCATGCTATCCAAAGTGCTGAAAGGCCCGCGAGCGCGATGGACGCCCAAAATTGCCATGGCCACTTCGAAATGCTTTCAAGATTTTGTAAAGACCCGCCTACATGGGAAATCGCTGCCCATCCGATCATCGGCACAAACGCGGCTGCGCATGCAACCGCCAGCCAACCCGCCCACGACGGTCTAGCAAATCCGAATCCGCCCGCTCTTATTGCTAGACGCCAGCGCACCACTTGCACCGGCACGATCAACCACAAGAGTAGCAGTCCAAGAAAATGGCTCGCGGGCATCAGCAACGCGATGCCTTGCATCCCGAATACTCGGCCTCCGAGCGGCGTGAGTCGATTGATCGACATCACAAAGATAAATGGCACCACCACCCCCGTAACCAAGATCCATCCCCAGTCGGACGGATGCAGCAAATCCACTATTCGTCTCGCCAAGCGGCGGGAGATGCTAGCAACGTAGAATCGATAACTCGCGACAAACCCGAGGCACAAGGCCATCAAAATCCATAAAACGTAGCTGAAAAACCGTGAGAAGAGTTCATGTTCGACTAAGCGCATCGGTTCTAAATCCGAGGCTCTTAGAGGTGGTTGATTGGCCACTTGTCTGGCCTCCATTCCAAGAGAACCTGTAAAAAGTCCGCATGTCAGGGTGTTGGTTTCGACGGCTTTTCCATCCACCACAAATTTACGAGAATTGCGTTCTTCCTTCTGGTCGCTCAGCCGCTTCGAGATCAATTTCCAACGTGCGGCATCGTCGGCTAGTCCAAGCTTCTCCGCCGTGTATTCGAAACCCTCTGAGATGCTGTTGGCGATGACTGTCTCTATTAATCCATCGACAAGCGTTCCCGTCGCAGCATCGCAAGTCCTGCGTAGAAACAGCTCTCCGTCATGAGATAATTCTTGAAAACCCTCGCAATCGCCGGACTCCCCTAAGTTCCATCCCTTGGCGTAAATCACATCCGCTAGGACCCTGAGGCGGATATTCACAAAACCCGATGTGGCCGCTAGACAGCCGATGGAATCCAGTCGCTCGATAGAAGTTTCCTGTGGCAACAAAGGAAGACGCTTCCGCAACATCTCCATGCCGTAGCTCTCGTATTTAAACTGGTCCCTAGCCTCGCGAAGTAAAGTCAGTGCACGATCAAGACGCGCCTGATCCAGAATCTCCCACTCGCGCGCACTCACATAGACAATCTTACCTGCCACCCGATTGCTTTTTCGGGATTTACCCTTCACCGATTCTTTCGCTTCCACTGCGGCGGCTAGATAAGTGAACCAAGCATTCGTGGGGTCGATCCGTTGGGTGATTTCAAAGTAGTTCGACGGCAGTTTTTCGTTTTCGGAAATGTATGCGCCGACATAGTCCGAAAAATAGGCAGGATTCTCGGGTTCACTTCGCCACAACGCTTCCTTGCGCTCACTCAGGCTTTCTTTGGTCAAGTCTCCAAACAGCAGCAGCTTTTCAGCTTCGTTGAGTCTGCTGGCGACGCGTTGTGAAGCATCGGGAAGAGGTGTAAACATCGAGCCTGTTGCAAGCCATTTCCCCCAAGGGGCCAATTGGCGGACTTCATCGAAGTCCGTGAAAGCCACTCCTGCCGAAATCACCGTGACCATCACCCAAAGCCCGATGCTCCGCAAAGACTTTCGTCTGCTAGAGTCCACCTCCTCCCAGCGTTCAAGCATGGCAGTTGCGTCGGCATCTTTCGTGATCCGCTTTTCGAGAAAATCGGCCGCGAAGTGCTTAAGTTCCGCGTTGTCGGAAAGGGGGCGCACGGCTGCTTCGAGCAAGCGAGCTTGGAGATCAGACATGGCGCGAGATTTCGTTCTTTGTTTCAAGAAGGGAAGGGCGAATTTTTATTCGAATTTCAAACCGTTTCGCTTTCTTCAGAAAGCACTCGTAGACTTGCATCAAACCCTCAAGCGATGAAAATGCCATCATGCCTCTCCGCGGACGCCATCAGAGTTCTTCCAAAGAATGCCTCCAGATCATACGTAAGATCGAGGCGATTGAAGGCGTCGTGGGAGTGATCATCGGTCGCTCTTATGGCGGGAAATCCCTGGGGCAAGGAATCCCAACCGGAGGGCTCAAGGTGCAACGCAAAGTCTCCGGCGGTCTCAAAGCAGTGACTCAATCCGCGAAAGGATTGCAGGAAATCTTCATCCGCACTGAAGCAGGCATGGAAGACACCATCGCCGAGGCGATTTTGAAATTATGATCGGGCATTCAAAAACGCGCACACTGCCGTAGCCGTGTCCCTACCAGACACTATCGCTCCTTCGATGGATGCGCTGATGCAATGGTCGCCGCAGAGGAAAATGCCGATTCTTTCATCGACCTGATCCACAAGCCGTAATAATCTCCAGAAAAATGTCGTGAAAATTATGGACTTTCTAGCGTTACCGAAGAAATGTCTGGCCGTCACCAAACCCACCATTGGACGCAACTCAAAATCGCCGTGAATTCAAATTTCTGCTTTCTTTTGACAAAGGAGAAGTTTTTAGGAACTTTATTTCCGAAAATATCCCGGTGGATCGCGGTGCTGAGGGTGGCTATCCTGTGATTTCTGAATATTTCGACACGACAGACCGCCACAGTTACTGGCAGAAAATCTGGGGCTGCAAAAACCGCCGCCGCGTTCGCACAAGAGTTTATGGTCACGCCGATGGGCTGATTCCGCCCGCCGCTTTCATTGAGATCAAACACAAATCCGACGAAGTGGGTGTGAAACGCCGTGCCGGATTGCCTATCGAATCGCTCAGCGAACTGTCATTAGGAAATATACCGGCGGATTTATTAAAACCCTGTCGTTCGCGAGCGGACCGCCATATCGTGGAAGAGTTGCGTGATTTAATCATCAGCAACGGTGCGCGTCCAGTTGTGCAAGTACGCTATGATCGCAGAGCTTACGATAGCGGCAAAGACGGCACCATTCGGGTGACTTTCGATAGCGGATTACGCTGCCGCTTCGATCTCAAGCCGTTGATTCCGGACGACCAGGATTTTCCACTCCCCGTGATGGATCGTGACGTTACAGTGGTGGAAGTTAAAACTATCGGCCCGGTGCCAATCTGGCTACGCGGAGCAACCGGCAAGTTTCAGCTCAATTTATTTAGTATGAGTAAATATTGCCGTGCGCTAGAACGCTATGATCCAGCAGTTGCCCGATTTTTACCACCAAATCAAACCCACCAACCACACCGCTAAAACACGATGGATGACATGTTTCAAATGATCGAAGAGGGGCTTAGCTATGACAATCCGCACGCCATCGAAGTTGTGGGAGCGATGTTGCTCAGCTTTGCCTTGAACCTGTTTATCGCCTTTCTCTATCGCCACACCTACAAAGGCACCCGTTATTCGCAGGACTTCGTTCAGACGCTTATCATGATCGGCACAATCACCACGATTCTGATCATGGTGGTGCGCGGAAATTCAGCCATCGCATTCGGGATGTTCGCCGCATTTTCGATGATCCGTTTCCGCAGGAACCTTGGACAGGCGCGGGATTTAGGATTTGTTTTTTTCGCCATGGCCATCGGCATGGTGGTAGGTGCCCGGCTTTACATGGAATCGATCATTGTCACACCATTGGTCGCAACCTTGCTGTATGTGATTGCGAAAAAAGACGCGTTTGCTGCACGCCGTACCTCTCATTTGCTGACGCTGAGGATGACTAGCGACATGAGCTTCGAGGAACTTCTCGACCCGATATGGGAAGAGTTTGCGGATCGCGCGCAATTGCTCAGTGTGCGTTCGGCGCAAGCTGGAATGATGACAGAATTGCGCTATGGCCTGCAGTTGAAAATCGGCACGAAAGTTTCAGATTTAATCGAACGTTTACAAATTGCTTGTGGCAATAATCGTATTGTTTTGACCCCAACTGGCAACGAATTCGACGTATGAAAAAAAACGCTAAAGGATTTACGTTAATTGAAATTCTAATTGTGATAGCAATTGTTACCGCCTTGGCCGCAATCGGGCATAGCGTATTCAAATCTGCTAAACAAAAAGCGAACCAATCGGTCGCCCTCCAAAAGATGAAAACGCTTGGCGCCGCTTTTGCCACCTACACCGTGGAAAAAAATGGCAATCTGCCATTTGAAGATGCTTCTGGCACGGATGATTGGACCAATGCCGCGAAGCCCGAAAGTCGGGACGCATGGTATAACGCCTTGCCTAAGCTCATGGGCTTCGAGTCAGTGGGCGAGCTTGGCCAGACCAATCCCGCCGGATTTTATAAGGATTCTTACCCTCTCTTTATCCCTGGCGCACCTTACCCAGGAATGAATAGCCGCTTGAGTAAACCTTCATTTGCCATGGCGATGAATAGCCGACTCCAACGCAAATCGGATGATGGCTCCAAATTGCAGGGAAGATTCGAGCAAATCCAGGCACCATCCAAAACGGTCGTCCTGCTAGAGCGCGGCTTACCCAATGACAAAAAAACCGTGCCAGCCCAAAGCGGATTTGACGGCACTCCCAAAGCAAATGCTGGTGCCTTTGCTGCCCGCCATGCCCAGAAAGGATGCCTAATTTTTGCTGATGGTCACGCGGAACTTCGAGCCGCTTCAGAGCTGATCACGGTGGGCGGTGGCGTCATCGTGCCGCAGAGTTCGATTGTCTGGACGCTGAATCCAGACGATGATCCGAATTGATCGACTTGATAGCCAACGGTTGTTCGCTTGGATCTCACTGACCCGGAGCGCCTGATACTTTCAGGAGCCGTCCGCAGAAAGTAAAGTCCTCGCAGCCGATGGAAGAAATCCACGGTATCTCACATTCCAGCCCTGGCTTGATGACAAAAGGCCGGAGTCCTGAAAATGGGGTTGCCCCAAGCACCAGCGTCGCAAGTGTGAACTCTTGCATCAGCGGCGGATTCATGTCAGCAATCTGCGGCTGAGTGCGCCCGTGCATTCTTCAGACGACCCGTCTTCCTGACCATGGATGGCGCTCGAAATTTAACTCCCAAATCTCAAATCCTGCCGTCCATGTTCTCATCCCTCTCCGATAGCCTCGACAAAACTTTCCGTAACCTCCGTGGCGTTGGCCGGATTTCGGAAAAAAACATCGCCGACGCGCTGCGCGAAATCCGCATCGCGCTCTTGGAGGCTGATGTCGAATTCGGTGTCGCCAAGGACTTCATTGCCAGGGTGAAGGAAAAAGCTCTCGGCGAGGACGTGCTCAAGTCGATCAAACCGGGTGAGCAAATCGTCAAGATTTTCCACGATGAACTCGAAGCCCTGCTCGGCGGCGACCAAATCCCACTCGATCTCAATCCGCCCGCCCGCATCCTCATCTGCGGCCTCAACGGGGCTGGAAAAACCACCACCTCGGCCAAGCTCGCGAATCGCCTCAAAAAGGAAGGCCGTCGCCCGCTGCTCATTGCCTGCGACCTCTACCGTCCGGCCGCCATCGATCAGTTAGCGGTGCTTGCGAAGCAAATCGATGTTCCCTGCTACACGCCGGAGGCCACGGAAACCGACGTCGTCAAAGTCGCCAAAGACGCGCTCGTTTGGGCGGAGAAACAACAAGGCACCGTGCTGATCTTCGACACTGCTGGCCGCCAGGAAATCGACGAGCGCCTCATCGTTGAACTCAAGCGCCTGCATGCCTTCGTTAATCCCAAGGAAACCTTGTTAGTCGCCGATGCCGCGACTGGCCAGCAGGCTGTCTCTGTTGCCCAACACTTCGACGAAGCCGTCGGCATTACCGGCATCATCCTCACCAAGCTCGACGGCGACGCCCGCGGTGGTGCGGCGCTCTCGATGCGCGCAGTCACCGGCAAGCCCATCAAGTATGCCGGAGAAGGAGAGAAGTTAGATCAACTTTTCGAATTTCATCCCAGCCGCATGGCCGACCGGATTCTCGGCATGGGCGACATCGTCGGCATGGTGGAGCAAGTCGCAGGTAAGGTGAATGAAGCGGATGCCATGCACTCGATGAAGCGCATGCAGGAAGGGAAGTTCGACTTCACCGATTTCCTCGACCAGATGAAGATGATTCAGAATCTGGGTCCGTTAGAGGGTTTGCTCGGAATGATGCCTGGCTTCAGCAAAATCAAAAAACAACTCCCTGCAGGAGCCTTCGATACCAAGAAAATCAAACGCACCGAGGCCATCGTTCTCTCCATGACCCTCGTCGAGCGCCGCCGCCCAGAGATCATCAAAGGTTCTCGCCGCCAGCGCATCGCGGCTGGCTCCGGCACCTCGATCATGGAGGTCAACCAGCTCATCAAACAATTCGGCGAGATGCGGAAGATGATGAAATCTCCCACCAAGATGGGTGCCATGATGAAACAAATGGGCGGTGCCGGTGGCATGAAAGACATGATGAAAGGCCTAGGCGGGGGCAAGTTCCCGTTTTAAGGAGTGGGGACACTCCTGTCCCCACAAACCTATTAACTGTCGACAGAGTGTAGTCATTTCACGAACGCGGTGCGTTACATCCAGAGGAATCCGGTGAAGTTGAGGGAAGGAGCATTTAGCTTATGGCAAAGCGAGCGGGCACAGGTGATTTAAAGAGCGGGAACATTCTTGTCCCCACCAGAGCTTGTGACGACAGGAGTGTCGTCACTCCTTATTTCATCTGCGGTCCCACAGCCTCTGGAAAATCTGCAATCGCTCTGGAGATGGCCGAAAAACTCGACGGCGAGATCGTCAACGCCGACGCCTTCCAACTTTATCGGGGACTTGAAATCGTCAGTGCCGCACCCTCAGCCTTGGAACTTGCTAGATGCCCTCACCACCTTTACGGCATCTTGGACCCTACGGAATCTACTGACGCGCAACTCTACGTGAATCTCGCCGAACCCGTTATCACAGAAATCCAAGCGCGTGGTAAAACCCCGATCATCACCGGTGGCTCTGGACTCTATCTGAAATTTCTCACCCACGGAGCCGCCCCTCTACCCACCGCCGATGCTGTGCTGCGGGCTAAAATGGATTCGCAAACTCTTGAGGAACTCGTCCTGCAGCTCATTGAGTTAGATCCCGTGGAAGCTTCGCGCACCGCACTACAAAATCGTCGCTTCGTCTCCCGGGCGCTTGAAATTTGCATTCTCAGCGACCAAAAAGCCTCTGACCTTCGAGACGGCTGGGAGGCCAAGACGGCTGCGATATCCTCTAATCTCCGGGGTATTGTTATTCAAAGAACCCGCCCGGATCTCCATTCCCGGATCGCTCTGCGCACGAAGACGATGCTCGATGAAGGAGCCATGGAAGAAGTCGCGGCCTTGGTGGACGTTTCCACGAACTGTGAAAAAGCGATCGGCTTCCGCGAGATCCGTGCACTGCTCAAGGGCGAAATCGACCGCCCCACCTGCGAGGAACTCATCAACGCTGCCACCCGCCAGTATGCCAAGCGTCAGGAAACTTGGTTCCGCCGTGAGACGTGGCTAACGCCGCAGGTGGCATAAGGAGTAGCGACACTCTTGTCGCTACAGGACTTCAAAGAAGGGATTGAGACCAGGGACTTCAGTTTCTAGCAACTGAGGTCGTGCAACTCGGGCTTGCCCTCAACGATCAATTCACGACG
>JANPAU010000259.1:0-1730 GCA_031430055.1 Akkermansiaceae bacterium
GACAAACTCACCACGCCGGACTTCCTCACGGGATTTTTCAATCGCGGCGAGAAAGTGGATGCGCTCCTCGATTTCATGCCAGGAAGTATTTTCGGGGAGCCCCTTGATGGTTTCCATGGCGAGTTCCTTGGTGGACATGAGAGGAACTTAGGGGAATTCCGTTTCGGATTCAAGGCAGCAAAAAAAACCGCCGTGGCAAAGCGTTTGATGTCAGAGGGCGATGCCGACCAGCAACTCCCTCAGCGGAGCAAACGCCGTGTCATCCCAATTGATTGGCAAGTAGGGAATCGCATATTCGAGGGACATTCGCTTGTTAGCTCCAGCTCCTTGGGCGGCAATGGTCCAGATCGCAAACCGTGTTTTTTCGTGAGCCTCGCCACCATGCGCCGTGGTTAGGCAGCTCATGAATGAATCCAAGCATTCCAAAACTTTCGGAGATTTGGTTCGAGATGATTCGAGGCAGAGGGTTTCTATCATACCGGTTTTTCCGGGACCGGGTATAATCCATGCGGCAATCTCCGGACCGTTTTCAATTTTGATCCATTCGCCCGGTGTTGTGGTTTCGCAGGAATAGGCTTCTGCGATTGAATCCTTCAGCGCCTGCCAAGAACTGGCGAAATCCGAATCAGCATCGCGAGTCACTAGGATTCGTGAATACTCGCCCCGAGCGTATTCCGGGCTGGCTTTGAGCTGATGGAGATAGGCGCGGAGTTTGTCTTTTCCGCCGTACTGTTGAAAGGTCAGCTTGCCTTCCAGTCCGGCATGTTTTGCCAGGGTTTGGATCACCAGGAGATCTTCCTTGCCCTCGCAGAGAACGAGCGGTTTCGGCGTGTGCGGCTTCACCGCATCTCCCGGTTGAATTCGATGGCCGTTTGCATCTCTTCCTTGCCGAAGGTGGTGGCGACGATCTTGCCCGGATCGTCAACGCGGCGGTCGAGGCGGAGAAAACGAAGCGGATCACCTTCCATCGAGGCGGCGGCTTTGTGTGCGGCTTCCATGCACTCGCGGCTGTGGGTGGTGGCGAAGAGTTGGACGTCCTGGTCTTCCAAGACCGCCATCAGGCCTTTCCAGAAATCTTCCATGCCTTCGTAGTAAAGGCCGCTTTCGATTTCATCGATGAGTATCAGTTTGGGACGACTAGCGAAAATCTCGCAATAGATCTGTAAAGTGCGGGCAAAAGCTTGGCCGAGTTGCGTGAAGGGCAGCATTGGGCCCTCGCCAAGGTCAGCATATACGAGGTGGATTTGAGTTCCCTGAGGTCGTGCGTAGCGGAGAACGCGTAATCGTGGATCGATTGATTTCCGCAGGAGCTCTTCTAGTTTCGCTTCGTTCTTTGGATTGAGCGGCGCTATTTGGTTGAAGAGTTCGGAGACCTCGCCGGGATCCTCTTGCTTAGTGGAGACGATCGAAATTGTCGGGGCGGATGGTCTGTTTGGAATGCCTAGGTGACCATTCTTCTCAATCACCACGATGACATTTGAATTTTGATTGGATCTGGCTTCGATGAACTGCCACCCATTAGTGTTCTCACCTGCCGTTACTTTTCGCTCTTCCGACTCAATTAACAGTGCTGATGGATAGCCACCTTTCGGGAGATGCCTCCAAAAACCTGGAACGACATCTTTGGACTTACCGGGCTGGACTCGAAAAGTGACGGGTAATTCCGTGAGCTGACTGCTGCTTCCGTAAAGCAACACCAGTGCTTCCAAGATTGATGTTTTCCCTGTGTT
>JANPAU010000260.1:0-6346 GCA_031430055.1 Akkermansiaceae bacterium
ATTCCAAAAACGCTTCGGTGCCGTTCGTCGCGTCGGGAAGCCGAAAATCGACTGATTCAGTCATTTTCCCGAATTTCACTCAAACGCAGGGAGGGCCACGTTCGTGATCTTCGTGCCTTAGGATTGTCTCAGGATCGTAAGGCACACGTTAAACCTCATGAAGATGAGGAGTCGGCTTGCGGATAGGAATAAAGAGACTCAATAGTCAGATCGCCGGAAGGGCCAGCAGCGGAGAAACGAGGAAACCGAGTGCCATTCCGAGCAGTAATCACCAAGAATACCCAGCTGAAGTGCTTGAACATGCTGAAAAGCTGAATGGCGATCTTGTTGACAGTGATCCATGAAGAACAATCAATGCTCTGTCACTTCAGCGTTCTTCCGCGTCTTTACCGCCCGCCCTTTTTCAACCAGGAATCCCTGAGGGCGACGGTGCGGTTGAAGACAGGCTTGGTGCCGGGTTGGTGGTCGCTGGAATCGGCGACGAAGTAGCCCATTCGCTCGAATTGGCAGAAGAAACCGGGATCTGCTAGAGCGAGTGAGGGTTCGACTTTGGCGGTGATGGTTTTCAGCGAATCTGGATTGAGCACGCTGATGAAGCCGCCTGGTGCCGCGTCGGGATCTTCTTCGGTGAAGAGTCGGTCGTAAATGCGGACTTCGGCATCGACGCCGCTTGCGGCATCCACCCAGTGGATTGCGGCCTTGCACTCAATGCCTTGCGGGGAATCTACGCCGACGGTGCCGGGCAGGATTTCTGCGCGGATGAGGCTGATGGTTCCGCTAGAATTCTTTTCAAATCCGGTGCAGCGGATGATGTGGCCGCCCTTGAGCCGGACGTGACGATCGGGGCCGAGGCGATGGAATTTTTTCTCGGGAATTTCCATGAAGTCTTCTCGCTCGATCCAAACTTCGCCGGAAAGCGGGATCTCGCGGTTGCCCATTTCTGGATTCTGTGGGTGATTGGAAACTTCCGCGTGGGCGAGTGGCTCGGCGGCCCAGTTTTCGAGCACGACCTTGACCGGATCGAGCACAGCCATGCGACGTGGGGCGGAGTGGTTGAGGAAGTCCCGGACATCGAATTCTAGCAGTGCTACATCGGTGGTGCCGTTAAACTTGGTGATGCCAACGCGTTTGCAGAAGTGCACGACGGCTTCTGGTGGATAACCGCGGCGACGGAGGCCGGAGATGGTCGGGAGGCGGGGGTCATTCCAGCCGCCGACGTGATTGCCTTGCACGAGTTCTAGCAGCTTGCGCTTACTCATGATCGTGTAGGTGAGATTGAGGCGGGCGAATTCGATCTGCCGCGGCTTGGAGGGCACCGGGCAATTTTCGATGAACCAGTCGTAAAGGGGGCGGTGATTCTCAAACTCCAGCGTGCAGAGTGAGGGGGTGATGTGCTCGAGCGCGTCTTCCAGCGGATGTGCGAAGTCATACATCGGATAGATGCACCAAGCGTCGCCAGTGTTGTGGTGGTGCGCGTGCATGATCCGGTAGAGTACGGGATCCCGCAGGTTCATATTGGAGGAAGCGAGGTCGATCTTGCGCGGAGCACGCATTCGCCTTCCTTGAACTCGCCGGCTTTCATGCGGGCGAAGAGGTCGAGATTTTCTTCTACACTGCGTGAGCGACCGGGTGAGGGAGTTCCGGGAGTGGTAAGATTTCCCCGCGAGGCTCGCATTTCCTCGGCAGATTGTTGCTCGATGTAGGCCTTGCCTTCACGGATCAGGTGGACAGCGCAGTCGTAGAAAAAATTGAAGTAATCGCTGGCGAAATAGAGGTCGCAGCCCCAGTCGAAACCGAGCCATTGGACGTCCGCTTTGATGCTTTCGACATACTCGACTTCTTCTTTCTCCGGGTTGGTGTCATCGAAGCGCAGGTGGCACTTGGCGCCGAGTCCGGCGTGTTCTTGGGCGATGCCGAAGTTCAGGCAGATCGACTTTGCGTGGCCGATGTGGAGATAGCCGTTAGGTTCCGGAGGGAAGCGGGTGATGGTGCTGGCGTGTTTACCGGTTGCGAGATCATCGGCGATGATTTCGCGAATGAAGTCGAGTTTGGCGGGCTGGGCGGTGGAGTCGGACATGGAGGATTTCCCTTTAGATTTTAGAGTGTCAGCGCCTTGAGCAAGGCTTGATTGAGGCGAATTGCTCCTCATTGATCGCTGGGGAAATGGCGCGAAATTTCCTCAAACACGACTATTTGACGCCGAAGCGGCAACGTCGCGGGTGGGGCCAGCGATCAAGGCTGCAAGGTTGACGTGTCGGTCGGGATTACCGCCGCCTCCGGCAGCTGATTTGCACGCGATGTCAGTTGAGTGAATGTGGCAGGGGCGGGAACCTCCTTGGTCGAAAAACGAGTGCGCGAGGAAAGCGTTATGAGCAAGAGTGAAAAAAGCATGGTCGCAAGGACTCCTGCTAGGCCAGCGAGCCACCAACGGTGACTTCCACGGTGGAGAATTCCAATTTCAGATTCTTCAAGGGTGGGAGGTGTCGCACGGCGAACAATCGCGGAGATCACCTGGGGTGGAATTTCCGGAGCGCGGATAGGGGCGGCACTGGGCAGTTGCCAGCCGGCAAAATCCAAGTCGTCAGCGGCCAAAGCCAGGTCTGCTGGGTAAGCAGTGCTGCGCAGATGCCTCGGGCCACGGACCAGGGCGAGCACCACGGCTTCGTCCACGAATCCTTCCCGCTCCATCTGGAGTGGGCCGGAGTCTTCCGTGGCGCGATTGGACGGCAATGGGCTGAGTTGGATTGGATTCATCGTCGGCGGATATTGAACTGTAGATGCGATATCGTGAAATTCTGGAAAGGTCAATTATTAATGTTTCTTTAGTAAATTCTCAAATGGCACTCATCTGGCCTTGGATAGGATGTTAGGGTAGATCGATGCTTGGAGTTGCAATCAGGTCTTTTTGCATCAAGACTCTTTTTGTCGTTATGTCATCCAGCTTACCTGAAGACTCTTTATTGCTGATCCGCTGTCCCTCCTGTGGTCAGCGTTTCAAGGTTGGGGATGATTTGCGAGAGCGCACGGTCGAGTGCGGGGGCTGTGAGCACCGCTTTCGGATTAATGATGAGGTGATCGTGCGAGGACGTAAGTTCTATGCAAGTGAAAGCAAAAGCCAGAGTTTGAATCGATTCAATAGGATTCCACTGCCGGGCGGAGAGATGAAAATTGGTATGCAGCCCATCCGCTATAGCAATTTGCCGGAAGCTGCATTGCTTGAGCCTGCCTCGCCTCAAAGAGTGATCGCGGGAATCATCGGAGTCATGGGAATGGCGTTGATGGCGTTGTTTTTGATGTTCGGAGCCAGCCGCGGGGGAGCCTTGGATGGGATGGTCATGAGCAGTCGATTTCTGATGGCTGGATTTGTTTGTTTCATCGGGGTTCTGATGCTCGTCTACGCGAATCCACGAAGCCGGATGAAGGCGTTGCTCATTGGCCTACTCTTGAGCAGTGGCCTCATGGCCGTGCCTTATTTTTTCAGAGGCGGATCCGCTGTGTTTCTCGATCAGATAGAAACGCGGCAACAAGAAACTCTGCCACGGGAGGAGCCAGACGGGAGACCGTTCACTCTCGAAGATAGCTCGATCACCGACTTGCGGACTCGAATCGGGACGGGACCTTTGGTGGCGGAAATTCAGCGGCTTGCTACTGATGGAAGTCGCTTTCAAGCGATGGGGATCTGGCTGAGAGGACTGAGCGATAGTCATAAATTCCTCGTGAGGGATTATATTCTTCGGGTGACGGCGGCAGATCCTTCATCCCATTTCTATCCGCGGAGTGGGGGAGACTATCTGCTAGTGCTTTCCGGGCTGCAAATGTCGTTGGAAGAGCTTGCCGCGATTGCCGCCCCTCTGGGTAATGTGGAGAATATCCATCAAGAAATTTCGGTCGTCGAAATCCGTGTGCGCTCAGAAATTTTCATGGAAGGATCCATCGAAAAACTTTCGAAGAAGGACGATCCTGCATTTTATGATCTTAATAAAAGAGAGCTTGAAAGTATTGATTTACAGAGAGTCAAGCGAGCGGTCCAGCGTTTGGCTGATGCTGAACCGAAGCTTTACCGCAATGATATTACACGGAAACTAATCGCTTTGCTCGGCGATGATGCCGTTGATTTTAAGGGCAACGTTTGTAGCGCTCTAGCAGTGTGGTCGGATTCGCCGGGGCTGGCCAGTGACGCAGCGCTGAAAGTGCTGAAGAATCTCATGGCAGAGGGGAAATCGATTCCGCCAGAAATTATCACACTGATGGTGCATGAGAAGAATCCTGCGGTAATTTCCATCCTTGATGAACTTTGGATGAAGACCCCCATGGCGTGGGAGTCCCTGTATGCAGATTTCGGATCAGCGATTGAGGCCACGGTACTGCGGCGATTTCCTGAGACCACAGGAACGGTTCGCTATTCGGCGGTAAGGATTCTCGGTCGAGTAGGAAAAGTTGATAGTCTGTCAGTTTTGAATGCTGAGATTTCGGTAGGTGACTCTGAGCTGAGGGTGCTGATTGAGCAGGCGAAGAAGTCGATTCGCGCTCGAATCGGGCAATAAGTGGGTTGTTTCAAAACTTCTCACCAAGAATGAGGAAATCGCCTTGCTGTCAGAAAGACTTTGCCTAATTCTCTTGTGCCCTTCGTTTCGCGCTAAGCTGGGATAATCCGGGGGGAGAATTCCAGCCGCGCGAGGCGGGGGGTCTTGTATAACCCAAGGCGGCCCCCCCGATGTTTCTAGACCGCCTCGAAATCCTGGGTTTCGCGCAACTGGCGCTCCCAGATGAAGCGGCGGAAGAGAACTTTCACCGCTGCTGTTAGTGGGACAGCCAGCAGTGTCCCGACGAAGCCTCCGAGCACCAGCGACCAGAATAACATCGAAAAAATTACGGTTAGAGGATGTAGGCCGACGGAATCCCCGACGATCTTGGGTGCCGTCACCAGTGAGTTGATCTGTTGGACCACCACGAAAATTCCAACGACGCTACCAACGTAGGCCCACGGCCCCATTCCAAATGGTGCGGTCCCTTGCGCGTGCAGATAGGCGATGATGCACGCTGGAATCAGGCATAGAATATTTCCGATGTAGGGAATCACTCCGAGTATGGCCATAAAGACTCCGATGAGAAGTCCATAAGGAAGACCGAAGATCGTTAGAGCAAGGCCGACGAGGATTCCATCGATCACCGCCACCAATACTTGACCACGGAAGAATGAGATCAAATAACCATTAATCTCTTGAAGAGTCTCCACCAACGAGGTTTTGAACCGCGATGCCTTGAGGGGAACGTAGTCGTGCCAGTGAGTGCGAATCGAAGCGGAATCCTTCAGAAAGAAAAACAGATAGACCGGCACCATGATCAAACCGAGCACCAGTCCGAGGAATCCTAAGACCTTACTCGATCCGGCGCTTACCCAGGTTCTACCGGTTTTGAAAATGATATCGAGATTGCTGGTAAGCATCCTTCCGGCGCGGCTGTGAACGAAGGAATCAAGCGAGTCGGAATCTGCAGGTGATTGAGGGGTTGTTAGTAGGTTTCCTTGTTCATCGACTTCGGTGAGCGCCCAGCCGATCAGGCTGTATCGATAGCGATTGCGGAGATCTCGAAGGGAGAGGGCGAGCGTCGGGGCGAGGTGTTCCACGTCGTCGTCAGCAGTCGCGTCATCCGACAAATTGAGTGGTGCCACTTTCCCAGCTTGCGAGGTGCTTGGCGGCGTTGCCAAGAATTCGCGGAGGGCTCCCCGACCTCGCTGGATCCCAGGAAGAACCGCTGCAACGAGTAGAGTGATGACGAGCAGGATCGAAATGAACAGAGTGACAACCGCCCAGAGTCGGCTCATTCCTCGACGCTCCAAAATTCGGACAACGGGATCGAACACGTAGGCAATGATGCCTGCGACAATCAAGGGGATCAGCACCGGTTGGAGAAATCCAAATACGCTCCCCATTAGCCAGATCAGGGCGACGACTAGGGCCCCGAGGACAAGAATGGAGACGCCCGTGGCGGCATTCCAGAGAGTTTTTTGCTGAAAAGGGGTTGGGTATCGGATCATGGTGCAAGTCTCGCGTAGGCTTATGAAGCCTGCGCGGCGACTTACCAATTATAAAACGTCCTGCTTTTCGGATGCTTAGGATTACCGCAAAAATAAATATTTTTTTAGTTCGGAAGAGCTAAGGATCATGAATGATCACAGCCGATGGCGGCGGCAGCAACGACAGCCAGGTGAGGTTGTGGAAAATCGCGTTGCAGCAACTCGCTCAGGAAACCGGACTTGAAATCAGTGTCTGCCATTTTCCGCCAGGGACGAGCAAGTGGAACAAAATCGAACACCGGATGTTCTCATTCATCAGCCTCAACTGGC
>JANPAU010000261.1:0-21719 GCA_031430055.1 Akkermansiaceae bacterium
AATTGGATCTTGTCGATCTTCTCCTTCAGTAGCGGCAAAGCATCGTGCCAGCCGTAGCCTTCGGATGCGTCCGCTTGGTGCCATCCGCCAAGGCGCTTGCGGGTAGAATCATCCAAGCCGGATGCGCGGGCCGCAGCTACCCAAGAATGGCGTAAGCTGTGAATGCCCCGCGCCCCGGTCGGGCCGTCTGCGGGAGCATCGCCAAGAATGCGCGTGACATGCCTTGCCCACCACTTGCAAACCCCGTCCGCCATGCTGCCATTTTTATTTCGAGCAAGCCCGGCGAAAAGAGGGCCATCGGGATCTTGCTTCCGTCTTCGGGCTACGAATTCGAGAAATCCCAACTCCACAAGCATTTGGTGCAAGGGCACCCGCCTTGCACTGTTCTGATTTTTCAAATGGTGTTCTTCCGTTTCACAGAGATTCAAGAATTGGATGTCAGCGGTCTCCAATACGTCGGCAACGCGCATTCCCGCCACTTCGTTTGCCCGTGTGCCGTGAAACAGGCAAAGCAAGGGCACCCAAAAGCGGGCATCCACAACCCCGCGCCCGCATTGCGCTTGGGTGAGGAATTCAGGCGATGAAAACACCCGTTGCATTTCATCGGGCGACAAAGTTTGCCTGTCCCGCTTTTTGGGCTTGGCCATGCGTTCGCGAACGAGTCGCCCTTTCAAGGGGTTCTCCCTCATCCATCGGCGTTCCACCGCGTAGGAAAGCATTGCCGAAAGCCCGGTTAGGTAGTCGTCTGCGGTTTCCGAGTGAATCAGGCGCTTGATTTCCAGTTGCCCCTCCTTTTCCGCAGCCGCTACGAGGGAAATGCCTTTGTAGCGTTTCGTCGCGTGGTTGGGGAGCGTCGGCAGAAAATCCACCATGCGGGCCGCGTCCTCGCTTGTGATTGCAGCGAGGGCCTTTCCACTGCTGAAAAAGTCGGACAAAATACGACAGCGCATTTCGATCTTGGGGATTGTGGAACGCGCAAGACGGCCCGACTTCACCCGGTCTTCGTTGTAAGCCAGATATTCACGGCACAAATCGCTAACGGTTTTTGAAGCCTTGGCCGCAGTCGGCAAAGGGCTATCGGCATGGAACGAGTCGAAATAGGAATCGCGAGCATCGAAGGCACTGCCGCTGATCGCCCGTTCCGTGCGCCATGCGTTTTCCAAAGTCGCCCGCCGCAGCATGTCGGCGATACTTTGCAAGGATGCGTCATCAAGGGTGCCGTCGATTGAAATCCCGTCATCTTCCAGAGCCTTGCGTGCCAAGGCCTGCCAGTCGAATTGCGCGTAGGAGCTTGATCCTCCCATCGCGGCCAAGTCCTCCCGCGCACCTTCTAGCTTCGTTTCGCGAGTGCCCAAGTCCGACTCGAAAGAGCGCACCGGAGTTTCCCGTTTTTCGTTGGCGATGAATGCGCGAATGATGAAATCGCGGCGTTCGATATCTGAAATGTCCGACAGTCTCCGCATGGCAGGCGACGCACCGGAATTTGCAGACTTTGCAAATGGCGATGCCAAGCCGATTTCACGGCGCTTTGCCGAAAACTCGCAATCCACGTCCATCGCAACTGAAACGGCGAGATGTCTTGCCTCAGCAAGGTTGCCTGTTCCCAAGGCCCGCTTGATGATCGTGGCTTTTCCGTAGCATTTGGACCGAACGAGATCCATTGGGATACGTTTCTGGAAATAACAACGGCCTTTTAGAATCAGGATATTTGAATGCCTTGGCACTGGGTTCGACGGTGTTTGTATGCCGTCGATGTATGCTATTTCCGGTTTCCTTTTCATTGCAGATGCAGGGAATACTGCATTTTCAATGACTTGTAAAGGCATTGGCGGAGAGGGTGGGATTTGAACCCACGGTGAGTATTACCCCACGTCTGATTTCGAATCAGGTGCCATAGACCACTCGACCACCTCTCCTTGAAGAGGCGGGAAATTGAAGGTGCTGCTTGGATTTGTAAAGCACCCAATTTGACTTAAGCCGGTAAAACAATCGCCCGGTGGCCATCGATGATGGTGCGGTCGTGGACATGGAAGCGGATCCCCTTGGCCAAGGCGATCCGCTCGCACTGACGACCAAGGCGGACGAGGTCGTTAGGCGCGTGAAAATGCTGCACTCGGTCGACTTCCTGCTCGATGATGGGCCCGGCGTCCAGGTCCGCAGTGACGTAGTGGCAGGTGGCTCCGATGAGTTTTACACCACGTTCGTAGGCTTGTTTGTAGGGATTTGCGCCGATGAAGGCGGGGAGGAAACTGTGGTGGATGTTGATGATGCGGCCGGCGAAATCGCGGCAGAAATCGTCTGGCAGGATCTGCATGAAACGGGCGAGAACGACGAGTTCCACATCTTGCTCCACGAGCAAGCGGCGGATTTCGGTGAAGCCGGATGCGAGGTTTTCGCCATCCATCGGGATTTCATGAAACGGAAGGCCGGCGCGCTCGACGGTTGCGCGGCAGTTTTCGCGATTGCCGATGATGGAGGTGATCTCGATGGGGAGTTCGTCGAGTTCCGCGCGCCAGAGGATTTCGTTGAGGCAGTGATCGGTTTTGGTCACTAATACTGCGGTTTTCATGCGGTAGGGGAGTCGTCGAAAATGCCAGTTGGCCTGTAACGAGCGTCCCAAGGTGCCGAAGCCGTCGATGAAATCTTGGACATCGACGTCGAGATCCCGCGTTTCGATTTCCAGCCGGGCGAAGAATTTCCCGCCGAGTTTATCAGAAAACTGCGCGAATTCTACGAGGTTGCCGCGATGTCCCGCGACGTAGTTGGCGACTTTAGCGACGATGCCCGGCTGATCGAAGCAACTGAGTTTGAGGATGAGTCCAGGACGCGACATACGGCGAGAGATTGGTGCGGTGGGTCGGTCGCGTCAATCACCGCTGATTTAGCCTCCAAGTTTGGCCAATTTTTCGGTCATTTGCGGTTCGCATTCTCAAAATGAGATTGCCCGGTGAAACCGCTATCTCCGGACTTGCATCTTCCAGCGGCAATCCTGAATCTCTTGGCCCACCATGCAGCTCCTCGAATTCGAAAAACCCGCCGCCGAGCTCGAACGCGAACTTGAGAAACTCCGCACCAGGTCGGCGTCTCAAAATATCGACATGTCGGCGGAAATCTCCAACATGGAGGCCAAACTCGCCGCGACCCGCGCGGAGATTTACAAAAACCTAACTCCATGGCAGCGCGTCCAGATCGCCCGTCATACGAAACGTCCGTTCATGCTCGACTACGTCTCTCTTGCTTTCACGGATTTTTGCGAACTCCACGGAGATCGCCACATCGGTGACGACGCCTCGATGCCAGGCGGTTTCGCCCGCATCGGCGGGCACCGAGTGGTGATTATCGGCCATCAGAAAGGCCGCGATACTAAGGAAAATCTCAAGCGCAACTTCGGCAGCGCTCATCCAGAAGGCTACCGCAAGGCGATGCGACTGATGAAAATCGCCGAGAAATTTGGCCTGCCGATCATCACCATGATCGACACCCCGGGTGCCTTCCCCGGCATCGGTGCCGAAGAGCGCAATATCGCCGAAGCCATTGCCTTCAATCTCCGTGAAATGATGCTGCTCAAGGTGCCGGTCATCGCCATCGTCCTTGGCGAGGGCGGCTCTGGCGGCGCACTCGGCATCGGCGTGGCAGACCGCGTCATCATGATGGAAAATGCCTACTACTCCGTCATCAGTCCGGAAGGCTGTGCCGCCATTCTTTGGAAGCACCGCAAGCACGCACCCGAGGCTGCCGAGGCCATGAAACTCGTCGCGCCCGACCTCATGAAGCTCGGCCTCATCGACGACGTCATCGATGAGCCTACCGGTGGTGCTCATCACGACCACCAGGCCTCCGCCGATTCTTTCCGCGACAAGGTTCTCTTTTACATCGAGGAGCTATCAAAACTCGCCACCGAGCAGCTACTCAACGAGCGCTACGCCAAGTTCCGCAACTTCGGCGAGTGGCAGGGGAAATAGTTGATTTTTCAGAATACTAACCAAAACAACCTATACTATTATGTCCAACAAACCCCTCAATATCGGTCTTGTCGGAGGAGGCAAAGGAGCCTTCATCGTCCATCCGCACCAGAAAGCCATCCACATGGACGGCACCCGCCGGATCGTCGCCGGGGCGCTTTTTCCCGATCCCGCAATCGCGCTCGAAGAAGCTGCCAATTGGGCCTACCCGATCAAGGGTTACGCATCCTATGACGAGATGATCGCCGCCAACGCGACCCTGCCTGATGACGAGAAGCTCGACTACATCCTCATCGTCACCCCCAACTTCGTCCACTTCGATCCGGCAATGAAGGCGATGAAGGCTGGCATCGCCGTATTCTGCGAGAAGCCGCTTTGCCTCAATCTCGAGGAGGCGGATGAATTGGTGAAAACCTCCCGCGAACTCGGCGTGCCCTTCGCGGTGGCTCACACCTATCTCGGTCACTGGACTACCCGTTTCAGCCGTTACATTGTCGAGAGTGGCTTGTTAGGAGACGTCCGCTGGGTGGACAGTTACTACATTCAGGGATGGCTCGCCTCCAAGGTGGAGGCCACAGGCCAACAGCAGGCCACTTGGCGGGTTGATCCTAAACGCGCTGGCGGCTCCGGCTGCGGCGGTGACATCGGCACCCACGCCCTTATGCAGTTGCGCTATGTCACCGGTCTCGAAATCACCGAGCTTTCCGCACAAATGGAAACTTTTGTCGAAGGGCGCATGCTCGATGACCATTGCACCATTTATTGCAAGCTGAACAATGGCGGCAAGGCCATGGTCCGCGCCTCGCAGATCTGTATCGGCCACAAGAACGATCTCGGCATCGACGTTTCCGGCAGTAAGGGCACCTTGCGCTGGCGTCAGGAGGCCCCAGAGTGCTTGACCATCCATCTGCCCAACCAACCCGACCGGGTCTATTGGCGCGGTGCGGTAACCCCGGGCGATGGTTTCCTGCCGGACGATCTCCCTGCCGATCTGATGGCTGAACCAACGATTCCAGCCGGTCACCCCGAGGCCTTTCACGACGCCTTCGCCCGTCTCCACCGTTGCTTCGAAGCAGATGTTAGGAAATGGAAGGCTGGCGAGAAGTTCAGCACCGACGGAAGCAAATACGCCACCGTGGACGACGGTTGGATGGGCCTCGCCTTCATCGAAACATGCATCAAGAGCAGCCAGGAAAATGGTGCGTGGGTCGCCATGCCAAAGAAAATCTAATTTCGACCATCGCCGATCCCCGCATTCTAATTTTCGCATTTTACGCCACCCGCTCGGCCTCAATGGCTAAGGGTCAGGCAATCGTCGCGGCAAAGCCAACGGTGCCAAGGGGGATTGATAGATTGGAGCGCAGAATCAATTTTGCGCTCCGATCAAAGGGCGAGTTTGCTTCTGTGATGGTGTGATGGGTATCTCAAGTCGTAGAAACCCTACTGACCTTGGGAAAAGAAAAGCGCGCGTTGGATATCCCCCCGGATTTCGCAACGCGCGCTGTTTTCTCAGCCTCATGCTTGGATCCTGTTCGGTTGATTTCCCCCCGGATTTCAATTCGAAGCAGTGGACCCAGCGATTTGTGGCTGGAGTTTTGAAGAGGAGAACCTCGCTCAGAACAACTTCAAATTACCTGAAATTTCGGAGATTGGAAGAACTTTTTTGTCTCGAATGCGGATCACTGGTCCCGAAATCGGCCATAGGGTCGACTTTCCGGCAGCGGACGGTCTTCACAACCATTTGATTTTTTTAAAAATGATCAATTGTATTGTGGCGATGATAAACATGATGGCCATGAGTCCGATGTAGCCGTGGGGATGGTAGAGTTCCGGCATATTGAGAGGCAATTTTTGGCCACTTGCGGATTCTGGGGCGAAGTTCATGCCGTAGACGCCGACAATGAAAGTCAGCGGGATGAAAATGGAAGTGATCACAGTAAGCACCCGCATGACTTCGTTGGTGCGGAGACCAACACTTGAGTGATAGAGTTCCATCAGCCCAGAGGTGATTTCTTTGTAACTTTCCACCAAGTCCATCAATTGCACAGTGTGGTCGTAGCAGTCGCGCAGATAGATCTTCGTGGGCGCTGCAATGAAGTCGGTGGGATCATGAAGTAGTCCGCTCACCACATCTCGCAGTGGCCAGACGAAGCGGCGTAACTGTGCGAGACTGCGTTTGTATTCGTGAAGTGTGAGAACCATCGCCCGGGAGGGGTTCTCTAGCAGATCATCTTCAAGGTCTTCGATTGAGGTGCCGATGTCTTCGAGCACCGGGTAATAGTGGTCAATGATCGAGTCCATCAGCGCGTAGGCGAGATAGTCCGCTTTACATTTGCGAATCAACCCGCGCCCGCTGCGGATGCGTTCGCGAACAGGCTCGAAAACGTCATAGTCACCTTCCTCTTGAATGGTGATCAGGTAGTTTTCTCCAAAGAAGAGGCTTACCTGCTCGTTACAGATGGCTTTGCTTCGGTTCAGATAGATCATCTGTGCAACGATGAAGACATAGTCGGAAGTCTGTTCGATTTTCGGACGCTGACCGGTGTTGAGCACGTCTTCGAGTGCAAGTGGGTGGAGCTTGAAGCGACTTCCAAGGAGAGTCAGTGCCTCGACGTCTCCCAGTCCGTCGATATTGATCCAGATGATCTTGGTGTCATTGAAGCTTGTGGAGAGTTCACTCAGGTCGTTGATCTCGCGCTCGGAGCACTGTTCTATGTCATACTCGATGACTTGGATGTTGGGTTTGCGGGTTTTCCCATCGACCAAGTGAGGTTTCAAAGTCGCGGGCGGTGTGCCTGGCGGGCCGTGGCGCTTGGTAAACATGTCTGCGATGGTAGCGATCAAGGTCACTGACGCAAGCCGTTCGGCTGACCAAAGCCACCGCAAGCTTCGAGGAAATTCTTCCAAATTCCGCAATCGATGCTGTGTGCGTCGGCCACAAGTTAGCGGGGTGCCGGTGGAGACTTGGTGAGTGGCTTCCGGTCCCGGCCGGTGGACTTCAGATGCGCTTGGAGGATACGCTCCAGCTCTTCAATCGTTTGGGGTTTGTCATACGAGCCGTGTGGTCCTGGCACGATCAGTTCGGATTCGGCCGTTGAGAGATGGGAGCTGCTGAAAGGCACCACGCCATCGGAGCTGTTCGGGGAATCTCCACGTCCGCGGTCGCCGATGATCGAGTGATGCGGCACCTCGATGGGAGTCTTTTCTAACGCCGTGAACAGGGGATTGCTCGGTGAGAGTCCCGCAATACTTGTCATCGGGCGATTTTTCACAAACGCTTCAGGTAAATCGGTAAGCGCTGTGACAAAACGTCCCGGGAGGCGGACCAAGCTGCTGAATGTGGCGGCGAATGACTTGTCAGCCAAGCCACTGCCACGGTGGGGGACGCAGATGAAAACCACGCGCCCGATTTGCTTGTTGGACTTGAATAGAAGCGTGCGCTTCACGATATGGTCGGCTGACATTGTCGCGTAGATTTTGTCTGCATCATCGCCGAGCATTTTGTCCCACAACGTGCGGCCTGGGGAAATGACCTGCATCCGCGAGAGCAGTCCGCCCATGCTGTGGCCGACGAAAACCATATCCCGCTGAGGGCCGACGACGCGACTGAGCGCCGCCAGTTCTTCACGCAAACGCATGGCGGAGTAACTGATCGGCCAGCCTGATGGGTATTTGAAAACCCAGAATTGAAATTTCCCGCGAAGGTCGGGATCGGCACTGAGATCGTTGATCACATTCCGCCACATCCGTGGGTGAGAGTTCAGGCCGTGGACGAGGACCACGGGGATGCGCTTCGAGTCATAGGGCTGGAGCATGACGAGTGACGCGTCACTAGAATCCGGGCGGAAAAGCCCGCCGAGTGCCAAGCGCAGTTCACTGATGTCACGCGTGCGATCGACGATTGGGGCGGTGAAATCCGCAGCGAGCGGATAGTCGGCATTTCCCAAACGCACGCGGCCCACCGCCGTGGGATCATACGCAGTTAGAGTGGCCACGCGTGGTTTTCCCGGTTTCGGCGGTCCTGAGAATGCGAGCACCGCCGTGAGCGGCTCGATGTAGCCGCGCGAAGGGACGAAGCGCTCGATTCCGCTGCCCGCCGTTTGATACCACTTCGGTGAGAGCGGCGCACCGGCACCCGTTTCCTCGAACCAGTTGTCCATCAACTTGCGCGGGACATCGCGAGCCGGTCGCACGGACTCCAGCTTAGACGGTGCATAGACATGCGGAGCGGCGTCGCGCGATGCCTCAATCCGGTAGCTGCGTCCTGCGTAGGCGAAATCACGCTCCCGCGCGCGCCCTTTACCGACGAAAATCGGGGCAAGTTCTTCGGCGGAGCGAGCGAGGATTTTCAATGCGTATTGTTCATTCTTGGGCAGGGATTCCACACTTTTAATGGTCCCGCTGCGGCCACTCAGCTCGGCCCATGCGATTTCCGCCGCGCGCATCCGGAAGACTACCGCTGCGTCCGAATCATCGTTCAGCCGTGCTGCCTGTTGCAACAAGAGGTCTGCTTGCGGTAGCCCGGTCTTTTGTAACGACGCCACCACACTCGTTTCATCGCGCGGCACCGTCACACAGGCCGGCAGCAATCCGATCATGATGGCAAAGAAGATTCCTCGGGTGGTTTGAATGCTCATTGATGTAATTTCGGATAATTCCTCGCAATTTGTCTAGAGCGGGTTTGATGAATTCATCGGTAAAACAAACAACTGAATCGTAACCGAAAACTAAAACACCCACTCACCCGGCGAAAGGTATGCAAATTGAATCGCCGAGGTCACCAAATCCTCCGGGCGGTAGCCGATGAGCACTGTGAAAATGACATGGGCATCCACCCCGAAATCGACCCGCTCACTTGGGCGTCCGCTCCACTGGAACAGCTTTAGAGCGCCGCCGCATAAAAAACCCCGCCTTTGCAGGCGGGGTTGATTTTACCGAAACGGGAATGGCGGAGCGGACGGGACTCGAACCCGCGACCTCCAACGTGACAGGCTGGCGCTCTAACCAACTGAGCTACCGCTCCATATCCCGTTCGGGTGCGGGAAGCTATTTAGCCGCCCCGGACTCCGCAACCTCTTTTTTAACCTTTTCTGATTTTTTTAAGGACCTGCATTTTCCGCTCAAGAAAGAGCTTCGACGGCGGCTTCGAGAGAGGCTAGATCTTCCAATGAATGGATTTTTACCTCTTTATCGATTTTCCCAACGAGTCCGGCGATGACCTTGCCGGGACCCAGTTCGAGGAAGTGGCGGTGGCCCATGGCGATGAGTGCTTGGATGGATTCCGTCCAGCGAACGGAGCCAGTGACTTGCTTTTCCAACATACTGCGAATCTCGGCCGGGGTGGAAACCGGGCAGGCACCGAAGTTACAAACGACGGGCAGGGCAGGGGACTGGATCGTCACCCCGGCCAGCTCGGCGGCCAGCTTGATCTGTGCGCTGTGCATCAATCTGGAGTGGTAGGCGCCGGCGACGTTCAGCTTGATTGCCTTGCGGATGCCGAATTCTTTGGCTTGGGCGATGGCGGCATCGATTCCAGAAACGCTGCCGGAAAGGACGATTTGGCCGGGCGCATTGAGATTGGCAACATCCACATCCGCCGCGGCGGCGAGCGCGCGCACCTGGGATTCCTCGCCGCCAATGAGTGCCGCCATCGCGCCTTGAGTCGCAAGGCAAGCCTCTTCCATAAATTCGCCACGGCGGGCGACAAGGCGCAGGCCATCTTCAAAGGAAATACTGCCTGCTGCGGCGTGGGCGGTGAATTCTCCTAAGGAAAGTCCGGCTGCGGCGACGGGTTCAAGATGGGGTAATCTCTCGCGGATCAGGGCGAGAGCGATCAGGCCGTGTAGAAAAAGTGCTGGCTGGCAGCGCGAGGTCTTGGTGAGTTCGTCATCCGGACCCTCGAACATGATGTCCGAGATCGGAAATCCGAGGACTTGGTCCGCTTGTGTGGCCATCAGCCGGGCGGTTGCGGAAGTTTCCGCCCATTCCTTGCCCATGCCCACTTTCTGGGCCCCTTGTCCGGAGAATAAGAGAACGATTTGACTCATGTGCGAAGAGGTTTAGGGAAATCTGGCGAATGAGGAAAGAGGAAATACCTTCTCAACTTGCGATCACGGTTCATTTGGTGGAACCTGCCGGAGAAAATTTGAATCTACTGATGTCACGGTTTCGTTTTTGTTTTTTCGTCCTGCTCGTGGCGCTGCTTCCGTCATGCCAAACATTTCGGTTTTACGGCCAGGCCGTCGGCGGGCAGTTTGAAATTCTTCGGAAAAGTCGTCCCAGCGTTCAAGTCATTGCCGATCCTGCGACGCCGCCTGTTTTGCGGGAGCAGCTTGCGACCGTGGAGCGAATCCGTGGATTTGCTACCGATCATCTTTCGTTACCTGGAGATCAAGGCTACGGGAAATACGCGGACTTAGGCCGCAAGCACCTCGTTTGGGTGGTCTATGCTTCCCCTGAGTTTTCCCTGAAGCCGAAGACTTGGTTCTATCCGGCGGTTGGAAAGATGGACTACCGCGGCTATTTCAAAGAGTCGGACAGCGTGGTGCTCGCGGATCATCTGAAATCAGGAGGTTACGACGTCTTCATCGGCGGTGTGGACGCCTACTCCACGCTGGGCTGGTTTCACGATCCTATTCTCAACACCTTCGTTGACTACTCGGATATCGATCTAGCAGAAACCATTTTTCACGAACTCACCCACATCAAGTTCTTCCGCCGGGGTGACACGGTATTCAATGAATCGTTGGCAAACACCGTGGCCGAAGAAGGGGTGAAGCGCTGGCTCAAGCATGAGGGCCGGTATCCGGATTTAAAAAAATACGAAGGCCGCCTGGTCCGACGGCGCGAATTTTACCAAGAAATCGACCGCGCACGTTTGAGTCTTGAGGCGCTCTATGCTTCCGGCAAACCTGCGGCGATCATGCGGCAGAAGAAGACCGCGATTCTTGATGACCTGTGTGATCAATTCCGCGAACTCCGCCGGCGTTGGGGCGGCCGGGGACTGGATTCTTGGCTCCACGAAGACATCAACAACGGTCACATCGTCTCGCTCAAAATCTACGCCGAGCAAATGCCGCCGTTCCAAAAGCTACTCGCCGACTGTGGGGGTGACCTGGATGCCTTTTTCAAAAAGGCTGCTAGACTAAAACTGCCCGATAAACCGTGAATGGGGCGAATGCGACTCGATGAGCTGGTAAGGATCAAATTGACCCTGCGAGACGCAGGTATGATAGTATCTATCAGTCCTCCATGAGCGTTTCCGCCGAGATGTGGAGTAGAACCCGGTCACCAATATACGCCCGGCCTTCCAACACCACCTTGCGAATTCGCGGGATCAACTCGACGATCTTGACCTCGATGCGGACGACATCCCCCGGATGCGCTGGGGCCTTAAAACGCACCGTAAGTCCGCGTGCCACCGAGCCTGGTCCAGGCAACTGAGTTGCTAGAAGCGCCGAGAAGAACCCCACGAGCAGCACCCCGTGGGCGATGACGCCGCCAAAGCGCGGCTCGGCATAGGCCGGATCGGTGTGCAATGGATTGTGATCTCCAGTGACATCAGCGAAGGCGGCGACCATTTCCGGAGTGATGTGAATGGTTTGGCTGGCAGTCTGACCAAGGGCGAGTTCTGAAAATTTCATGGATTGGGCGAGCTACGATAAAATGGGCGATGGTTGGCGTCGGAATCCAGCGCTTGGTACTGGTGCGATTTGGTGAGTAACGCATGAGCAGGCCCTTGAAAGATAGCGGAAAATCTGGAGAAATGAAATGCGTGCGAGCAGGCAGTCGGAAACGCGAGACGAAAGCGCTGCTGATGAATTCCTGTGCCATCGCGGTGGCTGCGAGGATGTCACAAGTGGAGTGGGATAGCTCGATGATTGGAGGCTCGCGTTCGCCACCTCCAACGAGAACAGTCTTTGCGGTGAGTGTAAAAAATCCAGTGTGCCCGTGGTTGCCTGAAGTTGAAGAGATTCATGATTTCTCGATTACTCGCCGCCATGGCAGTTTTAGAGGCGGAGAGTTCTATCTGGATGCGTTACGCTTCGCCCAATCCCAATGGATCAATGGCAAACCCGCCCAAGCGATTCTCCAACTGAACAAAGCATGGATGGCGGACTTGGAAGGCGATGATCCGGTGCTGGAAAATCATCCGTCGCCGTATCAGGCGCTTGTTTGGATTCTCGAAAGAGCTTCCAGCGGCGAGTGCGGATATCTGGGGAATCCTGTGCGCCATTTCCAACATCTCGCCAGTCGAATGTGTGGCCCGCGTGCGGAGATTCGTGCATGGCGGGCTTGGTTATGCTTTCACTTAGCAGAGAAGCATCTCACCTCTGGAGAGTATCCTCGTGACGGGGTCCAAATCGCCCGCGAAGGACTCTGGATTCCAAGCTTCCAGCAAGCGCGAACGGAGGTTTTTGGTTCTCTATCCGATCTTACGTGGCTTTTTGGGAAACAGGATTTTGAAAAGCCATAGGACGGTGAACATGAGTCCGGACGTCGCCTGCATGAGAATTGTAAGCAGTCTAAAAACTCACAATGCTCCGAAGCGACGATGGCGGCGTTGGTATTCTTTGACCGATTCGAAAAGATCCCCTTGGCGGAAATCCGGCCAGAATTTTTTGACGATCACCATCTCGGCATAGCTGATCTGCCAGAGAAGAAAGTTAGAAACTCGCATCTCGCCGGAAGTGCGGACGAGTAGATCAGGATCAGGAATACCTGCGGTCTGGAGACGGGAGGCGAAGAACTCGTTGTCGATGTCTGATGGCGAAATTCTTCCTTCAACGGCATCGGTTGCCAGCGAGCGGGCTGCTGCGACGATTTCCTCGCGAGCGCCGTAGGAAAGGGCTAACACGAGGGTCATGGTGGTGTGGTTCGCCGTGCGTGCTTGGATCCGCTCGATGAGCGCTTGCGTCTTGGTGGGAAGTCGGTCGAGCTGGCCGATTGCGAGAAGTCGGACGTTTTGGCGATCGAGGTCTTTGGCTTTTTCCTCGAGAAATCGATCAAGCAGACTCATCAGGGCATTCACTTCCGTGGCGGGGCGGCTCCAATTTTCCGAGGAAAAGGCATAAAGTGTCAGGTATTCCACCCCGAGTTCGATACAGGCTTCCATCACTTCCCGCACGGATTCCGCACCGGCGCGGTGGCCTTCAAGTCGTGGTAAGCCTCGCTCCTTCGCCCAGCGGCCATTGCCATCCATAATGATGGCGATGTGGCGGGGGACTTCAGGATGGGTGGCCATGGCGGGAGTCTGTGTGGATGGAGTCGGGGCAAATCGCGATTTCACGGAGCGATGATTCGCCTGCTTGGATGAAGGACTAATGAGGATTGGGTGAAAAAACGAGGAATCAGACAACCAAAGTCTGCACCCGGTCTGGACCGACTCCGACGAAGGCGATTGGCGCGTCGCAAAGCTCGGAAAGCCTTGCTAAATAGGATTTTGCTTGAGTGGGGAGATCTTCGAAGCGGGTGCACGCCGTGGTGTCAGACTTCCAACCGGGCAGCGTTTCATAGACAGGCGCCGCGCGGTCCCATGCCTTGCGGTCGGCGGGGGGAAGCGTGTGGACAGTGCCGTCGATGTCGTAGCCAGTGCAGATTTGTAGAGTCTCGTATTCGTCCAGCCCATCGACGTTGGTCACGGCAAGTCCGGTCACACCATTGACCATGCAGGCGAAGCGCAACAGCACCGTATCGAGCCAGCCACAGCCGCGCGGGCGGCCAGAGACGACTCCGAATTCACGCCCAAGGCCATGGAGGTATTCGGACAGTCCTTCATCGACCGTGGGAAATGGGCCGGAGCCGACGCGGGTGGTGTAGGCCTTGCAAACGCCGATGACGCGGCCGATGGCGTTAGGTGGAAGTCCGGAGCCAGTGCACGAACCGCCGGAGGTGGTGTTGGACGAAGTGACAAACGGATAGGTGCCGTAGTCGATGTCAAGCAAGGTGCCTTGAGCGCCTTCAAACAGAATGGATTTCCCGGATTTCCATGCGGCGTGAAGAATGGGAATCGTGTTGGTGACGTGAGGGCGAAGGCGAGCGAATGCGGTGTAAACGTCTTTGATAACTTCGTCTGTCGTGAACTGTGGCAAGTCATACTTCGCAAGGATTTCATTCACCTCCACGAGACGGCGGGTGACTTGGGCGCGGGTGAATTCCTCGTCTAGCAAATCTGCAATCCGGATGCCACAACGGTTCACCTTGTCCGAGTAAGTCGGGCCGATGCCGCGTTTGGTGGTGCCGATTTTCTGATCTCCGAGCGCCAGCTCGCGGGCAGCATCCAGTTCTTTGTGAAAGGGAAAAACGACGTGTGCGCGATCTGAGATGAGAAGTTTTTCCGGGGTGACGGAGACCCCGAGTGCTTCATTGCGCTCGATTTCCGCGACAAGTCCTGAGGGATCGACGACGACGCCGTTGCCGATGATGTTTACCTTTCCATCCCACAGAATCCCGGATGGAAGCAGGTTCAAAATGTAGCGGACGCCCTTCGCGATGACCGTGTGGCCCGCGTTGTTTCCGCCTTGGCCGCGTACGACGAGATCGGCACCTTCTGTGAGGTAGTCAACGATTTTGCCTTTGCCTTCATCGCCCCACTGGAGGCCAACAATAATGGTATTCATGGTAAATGATCAATTCGCGTTCATTCGCGGTTAAATCTCTTTATTTTTTGAGATTAGATCGGCGAACTCCTCGAAGAAGTAGGCGGCGTCATTCGGGCCGGGGGCGGCTTCGGGGTGATATTGCACACTGAAGACCGGGTGCTCACGATGGCGCATGCCTTCGACGGTGTTGTCGTTGAGGTTGATGTGAGTGACCTCGATTTCCGGCGGTAGTGAATCTGGATCGACAGCGAAACCGTGATTCTGTGAGGTGATCGAAATTTTCCCGGTTCGCAGATCCTTGACCGGCTGGTTGCCGCCGCGGTGGCCGAATTTCAGCTTGAAGGTCGTGCCACCGAATGCGTGGGCGAGGATTTGGTTGCCGAGGCAGATTCCGAAGATCGGCAGCTTGCCGATGAGTGAGCTGATTTCTTGGTGAATGTAGCCTAGGGCGGCAGGGTCTCCTGGGCCGTTAGAAAGAAAGAGTCCGTCGGGATTTTTCGCCAATACTTCGGCGGCGGTGGTGCGGGAATTCACCACCTCGACTTCGAAGCCGGCTTGGCGGAGGCGGCGGAGGATATTGTATTTTAGTCCGAAGTCGTAAGCGACGATGCGGTGGCGCACCGGCGGAAGTTCGACGTGGTAGCCTTCTTTTCCCATCATCACGTTGGGTAAGGTCCATTCGCGAGACTCGGCGGTCCAGTGGTAGGATTCCGGGGTGGAAACTTCCTTCACGTAGTCCATGCCTTCCATCGAGGGCGAGGCCTTGGCGGCGGCGATGGCAGCGTCTGCGTCCAGTTCGGTGGTGACGCAGGCGCGCATGGCTCCTAGTGCGCGGAGGTGCTTGGTGAGTGCGCGAGTGTCGATGCCCTCGATTCCGAGGATGTTATTTTCCGCAAGGTATTCGGCAAGTGGCTGACAGGAGCGCCAGTTGGATGGGATTTCGCAGAGTTCTCCGATGACGAAGGCCCGGATGTGCGGTCCGCTGGACTCGGCGTCTTCTGGGTTGATTCCGTAGTTCCCGATTTGCGGGTAGGTCATGGCGACAATTTGTCCTCGGTAAGAGGGATCGGTGATCACCTCCTGATAACCTGTCATCGAGGTGTTGAAACAAATTTCTCCGGTAGTGGTTCCGGTGGCTCCGAAGGCAATTCCTTCGAAACAGCGTCCATCTTCAAGGGCTAGAATGGCATTAATCGGCACGGCGGCGGCAAACTAGGCAGCCACTTCGGACGATGCAAGCGAATGCTCATTCTCGGGTGCGGCTATCGATGAGAATTGTGACAGGTCCGTCGTTGACGAGGGATACTTTCATGTCGGCACCGAAGATTCCGCGGCCGACGGGCTTACCGAGCTCGATTTCCACGGCGGCGCAGAATTTCTCATAAAGTGGCTCGGAAATCTCTGGTGCGGCGGCTTGCAGGAAGGAGGGGCGGTTGCCTTTCTTGGTGGAAGCGTGGAGGGTGAATTGGCTAACCACGATGATTTCACCGCGCTGATCCACCACGGAATGGTTCATTTTTCCATCGTCGTCAGAGAAAATTCTCATTCGCACAATTTTGCTGCTTAGCCACTTGACGTCTTCGTCTGAATCGCCTGCTTCGATCCCGAGAAGGACGAGCAGCCCGGATTCGATTCGGGAAACGCAGTGTCCATCGATCTCGACGGATGCGCTCAAAACTCGCTGGATGATGCTTCTCATGGGGAAACTGGGGGTTGCGGAATCCTTGCGGTCGCACCGTTGTGGCACAAGTCATCTTCGAACCAAGTTCTGCTCTTTACCGGAACCCGTTTTGGGGCTAAACCGTTCGCGACATGCACGGTTTCTCTTACAAAAACGGCTCACTTTTCTGCGAAGACGTTGAGCTTTCGTCACTTGCCGCTGAACACGGCACTCCGCTTTACGTTTATTCTGGTGGAACGATTCTCGACCATTACACCCGTTTAAATAACGCGATGAATGGGGTGGACCACGAAGTCGCTTATGCGGTGAAGGCGAATTCCAATCTTTCCGTGCTGCGTCTGCTCGCTACCCACGGTGCGGGTTTCGACATCGTTTCCGGTGGCGAACTTTTCCGCGTAATTAAGGCCGGTGGCGATCCCGCGCACTGTACTTTTGCCGGTGTCGGCAAGACTCGTGAGGAAATTGTCTATGCCCTCGAGAAGGGGATTTACTCCTTCAACGTCGAGAGTGAGGAAGAACTCCGCTATCTCAATGAAGTCGCTGGAGAACTCGGCATGATCGCTCCCGCCGCCGTGCGGGTGAATCCGAATGTGGACGCCCAAACTCACAAATATATTTCCACCGGCAAGTCCGAGAACAAGTTCGGCGTGGATTTCACCGCCATCGAGCACCTTTACGAGCGCGCTTCCAAGGAGTTAAAAAATATCAAACTGCGCGGCCTGCAAATGCACATTGGCTCGCAGCTCACCTCCATCGCGCCCTTCATCGAAGCGGTCGAAAAAGTCATCCCACTAGTTACCAGATTGAAGGAAAAATACGGCATCGAGTTCTGGTCGATTGGCGGCGGCATTGGCATCATTTACAAGCATTCGCTCGAGTCTGGCAGTATCAATTGGTGGGAAACTCAGGCTGTCGAAGAGCGCCCGCTGACCATCGAGCGCTACGGTAAGGAGCTCGTTCCTCGCCTCAAAGATCTCGGCTTGAAAATCTTGCTAGAGCCAGGTCGTTACATCGTCGGCAATGCCGGAGTGTTACTCACCAAGTGCCTTTATGAGAAAAAAGGTTCCGCCAAGACTTTCAAAATCGTCGATGCCGGAATGAACGATCTCATCCGTCCAGCGCTTTACGAAGGTCATCACGAAATCGTGCCGCTGATGCGGCCAGCGAGCAGTGAGCTGATCACCGTGGACGTCGTCGGCCCGATCTGTGAGAGTGGCGACTTTTTCTGTCAGGATCGCCCGCTTCCTGACTTCAATCCCGGTGATCACGTCGCGCTCATGTCGGCAGGTGCTTACGGTTTCGTCATGGCTTCGAACTACAACTCGCGTCCACTCCCTGCGGAAATCCTCGTCGAGGGATCCACCGCCACGCTGGTTCGTAAGCGGCAGACTCTGGAGGATTTGATTGAAGGGGAGCTTTGATCCTTGGTGATCGAGTTCAGAAACTAGGACGCTTCGCTCCTCGTCGGCTCCACCAACCCGTTCCAGCGCGAAAGATGATTCAGGGCTTGCAGGGGAGATCAGCCTTCAACTTACATGCTTGGGAGTTGCACTAACTTGGTGTACTGGTAGGAATTCTTTGCGAGGAACTCCGCTTGTTGAGTACCTGTAAACTTGCGTCGTTTGAGTTGATCCACCCCAAAATCCGAAACCACAGTCGCAGAAATCTCCACCGCCGTGATCCGTCCACCCTTTAATTCAGTAGCACTGACAAGACCACCACCCGCGAAGGGTGTATCAATTCCGGTTCCATTGATTTTGAATGACTTTGTCGTCTGCGAATTTTCCGCCACCCCGAGTTTGACCGGAACATTCACCAAGGTCACCACCGGAGGAGTGGCTGAAGAAGTTTGACTCACCTGAACATGAAAGGTGATTGTGACTTGATAGATGTTTTCACAAACAAAGTTTCTCGGATCTGACAAACTGGCAGCTTTGGTGGAAAATGCGGCCGTAAGATCAGGTTTACCCAGCAAATCCCTGAAGGTGTCATTCGGATTCACCAGCAGACGGCTCAACACATAGGTTTCGAATCCAGCACCGCCCGAAGCACCAATGGGATCTCGATAGTCCAGTTGGTATGCTACGGAAGAAACATCGCCGCCAAGATCAGCTGGTGTTCCAATCTTACCATCGTAGCGGTCAGTCGCCGCCGTGAAAAATATCAGTTTCGCCGCGTTCGAACTGGGAAGGTTATTGCCATTTTGAGCAGTGCCGGAAATATCGGTGATCGCGCTGAGCCACTCATTTGCGTTCCCCCGGCGAGTCACCAAAGCTTCGAAATCGCGAGCCATGACATCCAGCATTCCCTTTGCTTGACGGGATGCGCGGAGTTCTGAGCGACTACGATTCCAAGTGTCGAGCGCGATCGAAGTGATCGAAACGAGAACCGTGACAATGATAGTCGTGATCGCCATCGCCACCATGAGTTCCATCAAAGTGAAGCCACGTTTGCGAGACAAAGTCCGTTGAATTTTCATGATTGGGTTTGAGTTAGGTGACAGGCAGGTTTAGCGACGGACGGCAAGGTTGCGAGAGAACACGGGGCTTTTGAAATTGGGGAATTTTGCGGTGAATGCAGTTCCATTCAGATAACCTGCTGATTTGGCTGGCATGAGATAGAATTCACCGGAGAATGCGATAACTGCCTCAGGATAGGTAACGGCAGTAGATGCTGTTGCTGTTGTCCCTTTCGGATCGATGATCGTGCCCGGAGTCCCCGCTTTAAGCTGGCCAGCGTTAAACACCAGTTGAGTACACTTTACCAAGTAAACTCCGCCTTCGATGGCTTCTAAATCCCTCAAAAACTTGGGATCACTGCGACGCCGCACCATCGGCACGACCACATAATCCTGACCTGCGATTTTTCCGCTTAAGGAGGGTTCGGGTTCCGGCGTTCCATCTGTGCGAAGAGCTGAAACTTTCCCTCGGTACTGGTATGCAAAAAGCGCGTCAGTTGCGGTGTTTGACTTCTGAATCCAATCAAAAGATTTGCTGAATCCACTTTTGATGTCTGCGGTCTCTTCGCCTGTGCGTAGGGTCACCAATTCCTGCTCCAAAGCCGAAGCCATCCGGTCGGCTTGTTGGACATTGATGGATTTGCGAATACCTTCCGCCGCCGGGGCGAAAACCACCATGAAACCGGTGAGAAGAACGGCTAAGACGCCGATGGCAATAACGGTTTCCAGAAGGGTAAAGCCGTTTTTATGGGAAATTGAATGGGGTTTCATAAATCAGAATTCTTTAACAGTGCTTGGAATACTCATTTGGTCCGGGCTGCGATACATGGATGTTCGCCCATTGCGCCAAACGACGAAACCTCCGAAGTCCCGCTTGGCAGCAGCAGTGACCTTGGGCTTCTCAGTTACAGGTGCATTCAGTCTTCTTGCGCCAGAGCCGATCACGAAGCTTGCACCAGGGGTGGTGCAGATTCCCTCGGAGTTAAATTCGTAGTAATAGTAAGACCCGGCATACGCAGCCTTTGCACCAGGCAAAGAAGGCATTACATCAACCGATCCGCCCGTTTTTTGATCTTTCTTGCTGTAGTCTTGGCTGAAAAACGTCTGATCAGGTAAAGTCACACCGCGGCTCGATAGCACCCAGGTGCCATTGGGCAAATTGGTAGTGGGATCAAGAGCCTCAGAAGCAACCACGATCCGCCGAAGGTTGTCGGCTTGGTTGTTGGTGAGATCCTTCGCAATCATCACTCGTGCATTCGTCCGCTGTCCCACGGCGATGGAGCGCGCTTCGTCGAACAAAGATTCGGCAGAAGCGACGCCGCTAGTCACGCCTTTACCTCCCATCCCGCCTAGGCCGATGGCACCAGCGGTCATTAAAATGGACATGATGGCAATGACAACGAGCATTTCCACCAAGGTGAAGCCATGGTATTGTCGCGAAGTATCGAACTTTGAATTGGATAAATTCATGGGTTTAGGGATCAGGTTTGAAACAAATTGAAACGGTTTTTGAGAATCCGCAAGTGCGAATGTCAATACATCGCAGTTACGCTTGCTTCAAGTTTGCAGGGTAACGGCCAGCGTTGGGGCCGGATGTCCAGAGCCAAGCCGGGGCAACCATGTCACGGATGTCCTTGCGGCAAGCGACCCACCCGAGAAGCTCCTTGGCCAGCGCGGGATCTGCGACGAGCGACGGCGGGTCGCCTTCGCGACGTGGTCCGTATTTGACAGGCACGGTTTTTCCAGTGATTTCCTCGACGGCTGAGATGATTTCCTTAACAGAGACTCCGACGCCGGTGCCGAGATTGCAGCGCACAGATGCGCCGCCGGCGGAAAGATGGTCAAGAGCGCGGGCATGGGCGTCGGCCAAGTCCTCGACGTGGATGTAGTCACGGATGCAAGTGCCATCCGGCGTGCCGTAGTCAGTGCCGAAGACTTCGAGATATTCGATTTCCCCAGTCACCGCCATCATCACCCGTGGAATGAGGTGGGTTTCAGGATCGTGATCCTCCCCAATCAAGCCGTCCGGAGAACAGCCACTGGCATTAAAATACCGCAGGCACGCACTGCGGAGGCCCCACGCAGTCCCACAATCAGCGAGGATCTGCTCGACCATGAGCTTGCTCATGCCGTAAGGGTTGATAGGTTTTTGTGGGTTTGTCTCGGTGATCGGCAGCTTGTCGGGGACTCCGTAAGTAGCGCAGGTCGAGGAAAAAACGAATACCTTGCAACCGAATTCCTGCATAACTTGGAGCAGTTTGATCGGCTCCGCAGTGTTATTTTGGTAATACTTAAGGGGATTAGTGACCGATTCTCCAACATAAGCGTAAGCGGCAAAATGAATCACGGCCCCGAACTGATGCTTCGCGAACAAGGAACGCACCAGTTTTTGATCGCCCACATCACCCACTACGAGCTCGACAGCAGGATCAATGATTGCCCGCTCGTGTCCGAAGACGAGATTGTCGAGGACGACGATTTCCCGACCTTGCCCCGCAAGTAGCCGCACGGTGTGAGAACCGATGTAGCCGGCTCCTCCAGTGATAAGAATCGGTGCGTTTGAGTGGGGCATGAGCTTTGTGGGACGGAGGAAACGGAAGAAACCCCTGCCCTGTCAACTCATGGAAGAACCGCAGGGGAAATTTCCCGGAAAATCCATTCGAATAGAATCGCATTTGATGCGGTCGTAAGGGTATGAAGAAACACTTTGGACTTTGGGCAAGTGCGACTGCGGGAATGGTAGCGGTTCTGATTTTTAACTCCTGTGCTTACGATCCTAACTACTCGAGCACCACCGTGAGGAGTTCTTACGGCTCAGGCTACGGACCCGGCTACGGCTACGGAGGCGACTCCTTTTCCACCTCAGTCTTTGTCGGCACGGGAAATCCACGGTGGGGCTATGATCCCAACTGCTATAGCTACTATGACTACAACCGCCGCGCCTACTACGATCCTTATTTGAATGGCTACTACCCAATCGGCTATCGCCCGCCGGTGGTTTACGGCGTCTCTCACCC
>JANPAU010000262.1:0-14178 GCA_031430055.1 Akkermansiaceae bacterium
GGAGGATTCTTCCATGGCTTCGAGTTGGTCCTCGAAGATGGATTTGGAATCGTATAGCAGACGGCCGATGAGGGTGGATTTGCCGTCATCGACGGAGCCAGCGGTGGTGAAGCGTAATAAGTCCATTTGTAAGAGTCGGAAAGTCGAAGGTCTAAAAGTCTAAAAGTCGGAAGAGGGTCGAAGAGCCGGATTAGATGCGGAGGTGTTTGGCGAGTGACTCGATGGCGCGACTGAGAGTCTCACTGGCATTTCTCATTTCATCGGCGACTTGGAACGGAAGGTAGTCGCGATCTTCTGCCAGATAAAGCATGCTGCGGACTTCTCCGTTCGATCCCTTGGCGATGTCGAGAAAGCGGGCGAAATCAGGATCCGATCTGCGCTCAAAACCCTCGGCGATGTTGTTCATTACGGACACACCGCAGCGCTGGATTTGATCCCGAAATCCAAAATCGCGGGCTGACGGTGCGTGAGGACCGAACGAATCGTAAATGCGATTGGCTTGGACTCGCGAGTCCTGCCAGATCCGGAGGTCTTCGAAGCGTTCTATGGTCATGCGGGGTTTTGGATAGATGTCTAAAGGTCTAAAGGTCGGAGAGGTCGCGCTTGGGTCTTATGACTTTTAGACTTTCAGACCTTTAGACTTTCGACGCATTTTCTTCAGAAGTATCCTTCTTTTTTCCGATCTTCCATGGCGGTTTCTGAGCGTTTGTCGTCGGAGCGGGTGCCGCGTTCGGTTTGGCGGGCGGCGGCGACTTCGGCGATGACTTCGTCGAGGTTAGAGGCAGTGGAATGAACGGCTCCGGTGCAGGTGGCGTCGCCGATGGTGCGGAAGCGGACGATTTGGCGAGTGACGGGTTCGTGGTCTTGGGGCTTGAGGAACTCGGTGACGGCAAGCAGTGAGCCGTTGCGCTCGAAGACCTCTCGTTCGTGAGAAAAATAGATGGAGGGGAGAGGGATTTTCTCGCGCTTGATATACATCCAGATGTCCATCTCGGTGAAGTTGGAGAGTGGGAAGACGCGAAAGTGTTCGCCGGGGTTTTTGCGGCCGTTGAAGAGGTTCCAAAGCTCCGGGCGTTGGTTTTTCGGGTCCCATTGGCCGAAGTCGTCGCGGTGGGAGAAGAAGCGTTCCTTGGCGCGGGCTTTTTCCTCGTCGCGGCGGCCGCCACCGAGGCAGGCGTCATATTGATTCTTCTCGATGGTGTCGAGCAGGGTGACGGTTTGGAGTTTATTGCGGGAGGCGTTGGGGCCTTTTTCCTCGATGACGCGGCCGCTGTCGATGGAGTCTTGGACGGAGCCGACGACGAGCGAGGCGCGGATGAGTTCCACGAATTCATCTCGGTAAGTCATGGTTTCGTGGAAATTGTGGCCGGTGTCGATGTGGACGAGCGGGAAGGGCATTCGGGCGGGCCAGAAGGCTTTACGGGCCAGCCATGCCATGACGATCGAGTCCTTGCCACCGGAGAAGAGCAGGGCAGGGTTCTCGAATTGGGCTGCCGTTTCACGGAGGATGAAAATCGCTTCGGCTTCGAGTTGGTCGAGTTGGCTGAGGGTGTAGCTGGGCATGGTGGGGTGAATGCTGGAAATTGGAAAGTTGAAAGGGGGGGGAGGGATAGCCCTGGGATTTATTGAGGTCAAGATTTAATTATCATCTTGGGTGGATTAGTAATGTTTTAGAGGCTGGTTTGATTTAATGCAGCTGCCCCCGCGCTGCATAGGGGGTGAAACGCGGAGTATCTCTGGCCATGGCAGGACAAATCATTGATGCGGGCGCATCGATGATTTGTGGGAGTTGGTCGGGAGTGGATGCAGGCTAACCGAGCAGAGGATCACAAAAACAAAACAAGCTGAAGCCCATGGACTTCAGCTTGTTTTCTAGGATGCGGAAGCTTGCGGGCGCTTACAGCGGGCGATTCACGGTAATTTTCTCACGAATGGCTTCGAGGAGTTCGAAGGCAGCGTCTTCGATGGACGTGACTTCGGTGTCGAGCACCAGATCCGCGTTGTGCGGCGGTTCGAAGGAGCCGTCCTTGCCGGTGAAATGGGCGATTTCGCCGCGGGCGGCTTTGGCGTAGAGTCCTTTGACGTCGCGCTTTTCGCACGCTTCATAGCTCGCTTTGACGTAAACCTCAAACAAGTCAGTGCCGAGTAGGCCGCGGGCGAGATCGCGCAATTCACCCCGTGGTGTGATGGCGGAGACGAAGGTGATAATTCCCTGAGAGACGAACACCTTGGCCATTTCCGAAATGCGGCGGATGTTTTCGAGGCGGTCTTGATCGGTGAAACTAAGATTGGAATTGAGGCCGGTGCGGAGGTTATCGCCATCTAAGATGGTGGTGAAGCGCCCTTGTTGATGGAGAACTCGCTCGGCGGCATTGGCGATGGTGGATTTCCCGGAACCCGACAAGCCGCAAAGCCAGATGACCATTCCTCGCTGGCCGAGAAGCATTTCTTTATCCTGGCGGTGGAGAAATCGGTGGAACTCGGGATGAATGTTCATGGGGTAAAGCGGTTGAGTTGAATTAGACGAAGCGTAAGCGCATCGATTGCTTTGATCGCCTTTGAATGGCTACGCAAGCACCAAACCAGAACAACTGTCTAATCTGAAATGACTGGTCGGTAGAGCGGGGATTTTTTTCAGTCCCCTTTACCGATGATAAATGCTTGGAAGCCCTGAGCTTTCAATGCCTCGACGGGCAAGATCGCGCGACCATCGAAAACGAAGGCTGGCTTGAGCATCAAGTCGTAGACGCGAGGAAGATCGAGTGTGCGGAATTCATCCCACTCGGTGAGGGTTGCAAGTGCGTGGGCACCGGTCACGGCCGAGTAAGGATCGGCGGCGATCTCGATGTTGAAGTCGATGATGTCCTGCGGGACGCCGACTTCGAGGAGATCGCGATGGATCGTTTCTACGCTCACTTGCGGATCGTAAATGACGACGTGAGCGTTTTCAGCGACCAGGTCACGGACAATGTTGATGGCGGCGGATTCACGGGTGTCGTTGGTGTCCTTTTTGAAGGCGAATCCGAGGATGGCGATGCGCTTGCCATTGACCGTGTTGTAAAGGCTGCGGACAATTTTTTCGACAAAGCGGGATTTCTGCCAGTCGTTCAAGGTGACGACCGAGCGCCAGTAAGCGGCGGCTTCGGGGAGGTTGAAGGATTCGCAGAGATAGACGAGGTTGAGGATGTCCTTCTGAAAGCAGGAGCCGCCGAAGCCGACGGAGGATTTGAGGAATTTCGAACCGATACGAGAGTCGCTGCCGATGGCTCGGGCGACTTCATCGACATCGGCTCCGGTGGCCTCGCAGAGGGCTGAGATGGAGTTGATCGAGGAAATGCGCTGGGCGAGGAAGGCGTTCGCGACGAGCTTGGAAAGCTCGGACGACCAGAGGTTGGTAGTGATGATTTTCTCGCGGGGAACCCAGTTGGCATAGACGGAGACGAGTGCTTCGAGCGCGGCCTGGCCTTCAGGGGTGCTTTCGCCGCCGATGAGGATGCGGTCGGGGTTTTCCATGTCGGCGACGGCGGTGCCTTCGGCGAGGAATTCCGGATTCGAGAGGACTTGGAAAGTCGCGTCGGTGATGCAATTGGCAGCGAGGATCGACTGGATGGCGGTGGCCGTCTTCACCGGAATGGTGGACTTCTCGACGATGATCTTGTTGCCTTCCGAGACCTCGGCGATGAGGCGGGCAGCGGACTCGATGTAGCGCAGATCCGCGGCGCGACCTGCGCCGATGCCGTAGGATTTCGTGGGGGTGCCGACGCAGACGAAGATGAGATCTGCCGCTGCGATGGCGGGTTTGATGTCGGTGGTGAAGTGAAGGTTCTTGCCGCGCGCGGACTCGACGACTTCTTGGAGGCCGGGCTCGTAAACAGGAAGGGTGTCGGAGTTCCAAGCATCGATGCGTTGCTGGTTGAAATCACAGACGGTGACTTGGATGTGAGGGCACTTGGCGGCGATCATGGCCATGGTGGGACCGCCGACATAGCCGGCACCGAGGCAGCAGATAGATTTGATAGGCATCGTATTTGGTAGTTTTCGATTTTAAGAAACGAGTTTTTCGCGAAGCAGGTGATAGAGAAAAATGGAATTGTAAGTGAGGTAGCGTTTGAACAAGCGCCGTGGTTCCATGGCGAGGCGGTAGGCCCACTCCATGCCGAGCTTCTGGACAAGCGGTGGCGCTTGGCGGACCTCCCCGGCATGGAAGGCGAATGCCGCGCCAATGCCGAAATAGACGCCGGGTGGCAGGCGGTCCTTGTTGGCGGCGATCCAGTGTTCTTGCTTGGGGCACCCTAGACCGACCCAAATGAGATTGGCACCGGATTCACGGATTTTTTCTGCGATGCGATCGAATTCCTCTGCCGGCCACTCGCCGAATGGCGGGGAGTGAGTGTCTGCGATGGCGACCTCGGGGAATCGGGTGGCGAAACTTTGTGTTAGCTTGTCGAGAGTGGCTTGTTTTCCGCCGAGCAGAAAGTGTTTGAAGTCGGAAGCTTTGCCCGAAGTGGCTTTCAGTGTTTCCAGCATCAAAGTGGGGCCATAGACGCGATCGGTGAGTTGGCTTGCAGCGTCGAGTTTGGAATTGAGCGCCCAGACAAGCGGCATCCCATCCGGGCAAATTAAATCAAAGCTACGCATCGCCTCGCCAAACGCCTTGTCAGTCCGGGCGAGAGCGGCGACGTGGGTGTTAGCAGCTTCTACCGTGTAGGTTTGGCCGGTTTTTCGCGCGTGCGCGAGAATCCAATTCACCGCTCCCGCGTAGGTGGTCGCGGCGACGGGAAGTCCGATGATCGAAACGGTTTTCAAATTCTCGAATGGAGCATGAGGAGGTTAAATCTTGCAAAACGGCTCGACGGGCCTGAGCTCAGCCGTGGTGGCAAGCGCGTGGTCACGCAGCGTCGAGTCGTCAAACAGATAGAGTGCGTAGCCACCATAACCACCGCCGGAATATTTTTTGGCGATCGCACCGGGAATTTCGGGCAAGGATTGCATTCCTTCTGCGAGTTGGGTGGAGTGATAGAGATTGATGGCTTCTGCGATGCGGTGGATGTCGGCTTGAAGCGTTCCTTCGCGGGCGATTCTACCGCTGTGTGCAATGCGGTCGTAGTCTCGCGCGACGTTAACCACGCCCGGGGTGTCATGAGATCCCCCGGTCCAGAGAATGGCGAGTTTGCCGTTGAGGAAATCTCCGTTGCGTTTGAAATCGAGCACAGGAGATGTTCCCGAGCGCCAGACGCAGAGACCGGTTTCCCGGATCACTGCGGGGTCTTGCCAGCCGACGCCAAGGTCGATTTCCGACTCGATACCATCGCGGCCATTGAGAAGTGCCCATGCGCCGCTGCCACCCAAACCTGATTGTTTCTCGTAGGACCACTCGCGCAACGAGACCAGTGGAGAAACAGCGCAGTTGACAATGAATTCTCCGGGCCTCGAAAAGCGTGGCACATCGAGCCAACCACCGGCGAAGTCAACTCGCAGCGGCGCTTCAGTCGGTGCTTGCACCCAGCGGACGATGGAGCTGGTAGAAACTGGCTCAAACCTTGGTGGTGTCTTTGGGAGTAGGGTATATTTGGCCCCCACTTGCTCACAGAGTTCACGCTTGATGTCGCCGTATTTGTCGTCCTCGGTGACAATGAGGAAGTCCGGGCAGATGCGTAGGAAGTCCTCTTCGAAATCTAATCCTTCCTTATGACCGTTTGTGATGACGACTTCATCAATCATGCGAAGCCCCTTCAAGAGGGCTCGCTTGTGATCGTCCGGGATCGATGGCTTCCGTCGTTTGTGATGCCATAGGACATCGGCGGACGCGAACGACACAATCAGATAGTCTCCGAGCGCACGGGCTTCCTCAAAAAATTGAAGATGCCCGGCGTGAAGGATATCATAACAGCCGGAGACGAAGACTTTTTTCATAATTTTATTCCTTGGAAACCGAAACGTGGTGGCCGTGTGACTTGAGAAGTGAGTGGCGGCGGGCGATATCGAGATCGTGCGCGACCATTTCCGCGCACATTTCTTCGACGGTGATTTCGGGAACCCAGCCGAGTTTTTCCTTCGCCTTGGTGGGGTCGCCGAGGAGGGTCTCCACCTCTGCGGGACGATAGTAGCGGGTGTCTACGCGGACGATGACATCGCCAACTTTGACGGCAGGGGCGACGGCGGAATCGACTTGAGTGACGGTGGCGATTTCCTTTTCGGCTTCGCCGGAGAAGGCGAGTTCGATGCCCGCTTCACGAGCAGAGAGTGTGACGAATTCACGCACGGAAATCTGCTTGCCCGTCGCGATGACGAAATCATCGGCGGTTTCTTGTTGGAGCATCATCCATTGCATCCGGACGTAGTCTTTGGCATGGCCCCAGTCACGGAGTGAATCGATGTTACCGAGAAACAGGCAGGTTTCGAGGCCTTGGGCGATGTTTGCAATGGCGCGAGTGATCTTGCGAGTGACGAATGTTTCACCACGGCGGGGTGATTCGTGATTGAAGAGGATTCCGTTACAAGCATACATGCCATAGGCTTCGCGGTAATTCACCGTGATCCAGTAGGCATACATTTTCGCGACGGCATACGGCGAACGAGGGTGGAAAGGAGTGGTTTCTTTCTGCGGGATCTCTTGGACGAGACCGTAGAGTTCGGAGGTGGATGCTTGATAGAAGCGAGTCTTCTTCTCAAGGCCGAGAAAGCGGATGGCCTCTAGCAGGCGGAGTGTGCCGAGGGCATCTACATCCGCAGTGTATTCGGGGGCTTCGAAGGAGACGGCAACATGGGATTGTGCTCCTAGGTTATAAACCTCATCGGGCTGTACTTCGCTGAGGATGCGAGTGAGGTTTGACGAGTCGCTGAGATCGCCGTAGTGCAGGCGGAAGCGGGAGTTTTCCACGTGTGGATCTTCATAGATATGGTCGATCCGCTGGGTGTTGAAGAGTGAGGCGCGGCGTTTGATGCCGTGGACTTCATAGCCTTTTTCAAGCAAGAATTCTGCGAGGTAGGATCCGTCTTGTCCGGTGATACCGGTAATTAGTGCACGTTTCATGAGAGGTGTGGGTGTGATTTTTTTCAAAGACGCGCAGCGCCAGTGGCGAGGGTGGCGAGGAAGTCTTGGTAGGCGGCGGCGAGGCCTTCCGCGAAGAGGACTTGGGGCTGCCAGCCGGTGGCTTGGATTTTTGAAATATCCAGTAGCTTGCGCGGGGTGCCGTCTGGCTTGCTGGGGTCGGTGAGGATTTGCCCGCTGAAGCCAGTGGTTTTGGCGACGAGGGTGGCGAGTTCGAGGATGGTCACGTCGTCGCCCACGCCGACGTTCACCCAGTCCGGTGGCGAGTCCAATGATAGCAGGTGAAAGCAGGCGGTGGCGAGATCGTGGACGTGGAGAAACTCGCGGCGCGGGGTGCCAGTGCCCCAGATGCTGACGCTGGCATCGCCGCGCTCTTTGGCTTCGTGGAAGCGGCGGATGAGTGCTGGGATGACGTGGGAGTTCTCCGGGTGATAGTTATCTCCGGGACCGTAGAGATTGGTCGGCATGGCGCTGTGATAGAGCAGGTCGTGCTGGGCGCGGTAGTGTTGGCAGAGCTTGAGGCCTGCGATTTTTGCGATGGCGTAGGCTTCGTTAGTCGATTCGAGAGGGGAGGTGAGAAGGCAGTCTTCGCTCATCGGCTGAGGTGCCATTTTCGGATAGATGCAGGACGAACCAAGGAAGAGCACCCGTGGGACCGCCGCACGGCGGCTGCCTTCGACAAGGTTTGCGGCGATCGTGAGGTTTTCATAAATGAAATCGGCAGGATAGGTCGAGTTCGCATGGATGCCTCCGACTTTAGCGGCGGCGATGATCACGATGTCGGGTTTCGTTTGGGAGAGGAAATCGAAGACCGCCGCTTGATCGCAGAGATCGAGTTGGGCGCGGGTGGTGGTGAGCAGCTCGAAGCTCCCGAGTTTTTCTGCCTCGCGCATGAGGGCGGTGCCGACCATGCCGCGATGGCCTGCGATGAATAGTTTTTTCATGAATTGGATCCGTATATAGAAATAAGTTTATCTGCCTCGGCGAGGGCCATGGCGGTAACTTGGTCCATGTTATAATAACGGTAGGTGGCAAGGCGACCAATGAAGCTGGTGTGAGTTTCTGTCGCTGCTAGATCGGCATAACGGAGAAAAGCGGCGCGGGCTTCCGGTGCTGGAACTGGATAGAACGGCTCGTCGTCCGGTGTCCAGTCTTTGGGAAATTCACGAACAATGGTGCTAGCATCGACCTGCTGGCCAGTCGCGTGTTTGATCTCAACGATGCGGGTGAAAGGGATTTCCGCGCTCGGGTAGTTGACCTGCATCGCGGGTTGCCAGAAGCCGGGTTTACCTGAGATTTTTTCGCGTGTCCGGAGTTGTTCGGCGGAAAATGATTGGTGCTCGAAGCGCAGCGAGCGATAGGGCAGGGGGCCGAAGCGGCGACCGTAGAATTCGTCAACCGCGCCGGTGAAGATGAGATGCTTGTGGCTCCAGCGAGTGCGGGCTTCGTCAAAGTCAATGCCGAGGTGCAATTCCACTCCGGGTGAGGCGTTGAGCATCTTTTCAAAAAGTGCGGTGTAGCCGTGTCTGGGCAGTCCTTGGAAGGATTCAGATAGATAGCGGTCGTCGCGGTTGGTGCGGATGGGGATTCGGCCGCAGACGGAGGCGTCGAGCTCGCGAGGGTGACGCTTCCATTGCTTGAGCGTGTAGCCTTCAAAAAATAGTTCGTAGAGTTCTCGCCCGACTTGGGAAATGATGACTTCTTCGGAGTTTTTTGGCTCGGAAATGGGGATCCGGGTTTTCTCCAGCCACGTTTTAAACTCCTCGGAATTGGACTCACGGCCAAGGTATTCTTCGAAGGTATTGAGGTTGATGGGAAAGCTCCAATAGCGGTCACGGGCGTGACTTTTGATGGTATAGTTGACCGCGTGCCACTCGGTGAAAGCAGATAGATAGTCGACGATTCGCTGCGAGTTAGAGCGGAAATAGTGTGGGCCGTATGAATGGACGAGAACCCCTGCCGGGTCGATCTGGTCGTAGGCATTTCCGCCGAGATGGTTGCGGCGATCTACGATCACGCATTTCCAGCCTGCGGCAGAGAGTCGCTGAGCGGCGACGAGGCCAGAAAACCCTGCGCCGATGATGAGAAAGTCAGTGGATCGGTCAGCTTGCAAGGGATGATATTCGGTGATGCTTGCAGCTACGCTGCCGCCCTTGGTCGATCTCTCCGGAGTGGAGGGAAACCTGAGCAATTCGCTTTAAATGGATGGGAGACTTCGTCATGCCTGTGCGCAAACGTGTAATGACGGAAGATGAGAGTGTTTATGGGAATTCGTCAAAAACGAGTAACGCAATCACGTAAGAATTTGGGGCTTCTTAGGGAGTTGGCCGACGAGGAAGGAGGATTGAGAACAAATCCAAATCGACCGCTTGGGGATTTCCGAGGAATTCGATGAGGATTTTCACTCGCTCAGTGGCGGAAGGGATTCCTACGACGGTACCTTGCATGCCTTGGAATGGCCCGTGGGCGATCTCGACTTCATCGCCGATCTCGATGGTGGGACTGAGGGTAACGATTTCATCTTCCTCAGCCCCTTTGCGGGTGCGGATCTCGTGTTTGAGTGCCTCCACGAACGCCTCGGGCACCGGAGGAAATTCTGATCCGAAGCGGACGAGGCCGCGGACGCCTTGGCAGAAGGTCACGGCGCGCTCCATTTCGGCAATGTTGAACTTCGCAAGGACGTAGCCGGGGAACATCGGCTCGACCCACCAGATTTTCCCCCGGCGGGTGGCCTTGCGATAGCGGAGGCGTGGACAAAAGACTTCGACGTCTTCGAGTTCACGCAAGTGACCTGCGGCGATGTGTTCGCGTTTCGTCTGACAACGGACGCAATACCATTCGGGAGAGGTGGAGGGGGTGGGAGTCATTGGCCGAGAAGTTTCTGCAAAACGGGTAGCACTCTGCCGCCGCTGCGCATCCAGGTTTCGAGACGCTCGACTCGTTCGCTGAGGAATTTCCTCCGCTCGGGGTCGTCGATGTCTTGGGCTTTTTCTGCGAGAATGCTGATTTTTGTTTTGCCGCTCTCGAGGTGCGGGCGGACCTGCTCGCGGATGAAGCCGCCGGCGAGGCGCTTGAGCTCGATGGCTGGTTCATAATAAGTCCGGCGCTCAGCCCCGCCATCGGCCTCGCGGACTGCACCTAGGCTCTTGAGCATCCGTAGTCCTTGGCTGGCGGAGCCTTTGCTGATGTGAAGGCGTTGCACGAGATCGTCGAGCGACAAGCCGGTCTGGGAAATGAAGAGCAGGCCATAGATTTCTCCAATCGAGCGAGGCAAGCCTAGGACTCGCACGCCATCAACGAACATAGCCACGACTTGGCGTTCCAAGGGGTCCAGTTCGTGTGGATCGCTACCCAGCAGATCTTGCATGTGCGGGAAGCTATCGAGTCGGCCGTGACTGTTCAAACAAAAATGAACACAGGGAATGACCTCGGAAGAGCGTTTGGTTTGGACTCCGGTGATTTCCCGTTTTGCGGTGCGTTTTTGGACTCTTTTCAGCGTTTTCGACTGATTTTCTAATAATCCAATTTTATCTGCAATTTGCTTATTTTAAGCTAAATACGCTGGAGGCGGAGGAGGGAATCGAACCCTCGCATGACGGTTTTGCAAACCATTGCCTTACCATTTGGCTACTCCGCCACTCGCATGGCACGGGGGCGAGTGATTAAGGTGGATGAAGTGGGGTGTCAATACTTGGATTTGCATTTCAGAACCCCATCAGTCGGCACGGGTGCTTAGATCGAATGCAATTTGGTTCTTTTGTTTTGTCCCCGTGATGGTGCTTGGTGTCCAAGTTCAGCGTCTGAAATTGGCCTGAATACTGATTCCGTTACCATAATAGGGTCTTTGATAATGGTTTGAATATTGGGGCCGAGCTTGGTAGTAAGGTTGGGGGCAAGGGGCGATGTAGCGGTGTTGAACGACTGGGCGGTATGTCTGACGGATGGTGCGGGATCCCCAGATGGGGTGACCACAGTGATCGTAGCCGATGAGGTAGCGCTCCGTGTAGACGGGGGAGTGGCAGGGACGGTATTCGCTGACGTAAGCGCGGTTTTGCTTGGGGTGGCGGGCTTGTGCTTCGGGGCTTACTCCAAGAAGAGTGATCGTAGCGATGGTGAACGTGGTGATGATGGTTTTCATGGACAGTTTGGTTTTTCGATAACGCTGATTTCGACGAAGTGCTTGCCGGAATATTCATGGGGAAATTCAAGATTTCCGTAAAAAACTGGAGGACTCCAATCCCACGGGTGGGTTTCCGGCTTCTCGTGTTTGACCTTTCTGGATTGTCCCGCTAAGTCATCCGCCAGCCCCATGATTCGCGAAATCGTCCAATACGGTCATCCTGTCCTTCGTCAACGTTGCCGTCCTGTGACCGAGGTGGATGACGAGATCATCGAGCTGGTTGCCGATATGCTGGAAACGATGGTGGCCGCGAACGGTGTGGGGCTTGCCGCGCCGCAGGTGGGGGAGGATTTACGTCTCGCGGTGATCGATGTGTCTCACGATCCTGAATGCGTATCTTTCCTCAAGGTCAATGGCGTGGACGCGGGTATCGAGGAGATCATGCCGCTGATTTTCATCAATCCGGAGTTGGCGTTTGGGCAGGCGAAGGAGTTCGGAATGGAAGGGTGTTTGAGTATTCGTGGAATTCGGTCCGAAGTGCGTCGCCCGGAGGCGATTAAGGCGACTTTGCCTCAACTCGATGGGACGGTGTTGGTGATTGAGACCGACGGTCTTTTGGCGAGAGCTCTGCAGCACGAAATCGACCATCTAAATGGCGTGCTATTTGTGGATCGGCTGCCGGCGGTGGCGAAGGTTTCGATGAAAAATCGGCTGAAGCGCTTGTTGGAAGAAAATGGCGAAGGTTGAAGGTTTTTACAGAGATGCTCGACTTTCAGTAAATATTAAGTTTTTTTCTCTTTGGTTATCTGCAAGTCGATTGTTTTGCGATTCCATCTTATCTCCTACCCGAAATCAATATGAGCACCACGCGAGGAATTTTCGAAAGTTTTCCAAATCAACCCGCAACCCGTCAGGACTCGCCGTTTGCGGTGGCTCCTGAGCCAGCGGCTCCCGTTGCCACGAGTCCTTTTGCTGCTGTGGCGCGTCAGGATTCTCCCTTCACGGTGGTCGATGAAGTCACTGACTCGAAGCCGGTAGAGGCCGGTCGGCCAGCCAAAGTGCCTGACCGCCGGAAAATGGATTCTCCTTTTCAAGTCGCCGAGCCGTCCGAGGGCTTTGGCTATGAAGCGCCGGCCAAGGCTTATTCTGCCGCGCCCTTTGAGGCAGCGCCGGTGGCAGCTTCGCCATTTTCAGTGGCTCCGCAACAGCCTGCGGCTTCTCCATTTTCTGTGGAACCTCAGCGCGGTCCGTCGCCATCAACTCAAGCGGCTCTAGCAGCATTTGGAAGCTGGCAGGAGCCTGCGGCGAGTCCAACGCCGCAGACTGCGGAGGAGCCGGCGTCGCCATTCGCGCAGCCCACTCCGGCGGCCATCACGCCTGCTGTTGAAGCTCCGCTGCAAGTGCCGGCTGCATTTTCTTCCGCGCCGCAGACTAAATCCGTGGCGATGGATTCATTCGATGCTTCGCATTCGGATTCCTACTCGATCCGCCAGCTTGAGTTGCGCGCGATTTTCGGCGTGGATCGCGAAATGAATGTTGAGGAAATTCTTCAACGGACGCGGGCTCTTCCAGGCATGCGCAATATTGCCCGGGTGAGTTCCCAGGACATGACTGCGCTCGAATCGCTCAAGCATTTGCTCCCAAATCTTGGATTTGGCAGCGGTGCACTGAAGCTTTATGCTGGCTCGGTGCCACTGGAGTTTATTCGTGAAGGCTCGGTGATGTTAGCGGTGCAAACCGATGGCGGTTTTGCCCCAGGAGTGCGGGAGACCTTGATGTTGGTGGCTCGCGAGCTTGGAAGAATTTCCTGAAAATTAGGGGCGTTTCGCTTCCGCTTTAAGTTGATCGAAACGGGCGCGAATTTCTGGAGTCACCAACCGCAAAAGTTCGTCTTGGCGACTGTCTGGAAGTTCCAAAATCGTCTCGGCCATGCCGATTGAAGCGTCCTGATGGATGCCTGGATTTTGAATCGTGCCGAGCCATGCCATGGTTGCTTGTGGATCGGTGCGCGACCAGGTGGTAACGATTGCCTTCAATCCGGCACGGCGGGCTTCACTGTCGTCGAAAAGTGATACCCAAGCTGCGGCGGCGGCAGGGGAGTTCGCAGCCCAGCGCTGCGCGACCTGCACGACTGCAACGTCGAAATCGCGTCCGGGGATTCCTGAATCTGAGAGCATTTGTGCGGCTTTTTCCGGTTCGGATTCTGCCAGCACGAGGGCGATGTGATTGTAGGCGAGCGACTTTTCCTGCTCATTTTCCAAGCTCGCCGCCCACTCGACGGCTTGCTCGAAGCTTGCCTCGGCCAAGCGCAGGGCAAAGTGTTGGATGAATTGGTTTCTTTCCGGGCTGCCAGAAGTCAGTTGTTGAAACCCTTCTTGGGCGAGATCTGGATCCAGTTCCAAGGCGTCCCAGATGATTTCTTGCAGAGCTTGGTCTCGTTCTTTTGGAGAGGTGATTTCCGCGGCTTGTCTCAGGTTTTCCCGCAGTTGAGTTGGAGTGACCGTCAGCTCGTCATGTTGTGGGGGGCGGACGGACTTGGTGATGCGCGAGGGTGAGGTCTCGTTTTCCGCGACGACTGAGTTCTCTTTTGGCTTGTCGCAGGAAATCAGCAACAGTCCGAGGGAGGGCAAAATGTGACGATGAATGATCATGACTCAGGAGGCGGAGAAGTGTTCCCAGCCGCCGCTGAGGGTATCGCCTGCGGAAATTTCCACAAGCACGCCGATGCGGGTGAGGGCGAGGTCCGGAAACTTGAGTGGCCATGCGGTGAGTAATTCGGTGGCGCGGGCCGGCTGGATTGAAAATAAGATTTCGTAGTCTTCTCCGTCGCCCAGTGCTTGCGCACGGGTGCAGCCTGCCGTGAGGGGGAGCGCGGACTCGTCAAGCTGGAGACCGCAGCGGGAGGCGGCTGCCATGCGGGGTAAGTCTTTGGCCAAGCCATCGGATAGATCCATCATGGCGGTGGGCTTGTAAGACGAGACGAGCCAGGAGACTTCCTCGATGCGCG
>JANPAU010000263.1:0-2413 GCA_031430055.1 Akkermansiaceae bacterium
ATGCGCGAGAACACCCAATCACCCGTGGCTGTTTCTCCAAAGAATGCCCCGGTAACTCGTGCGCTGCGGGCCACCACATGATAACTATTGTAGGAAAAATGACCACCTGGCTCGATGACTGGCGTCTGGCCCACCACCCCGTCTCCCTCCACCACCGAGATTTCCCCCTCATCCTCTTCCACCACCCACTTACGCCCACGAATCGTCACAGGCACCGGCGAATCATTGTGAATCGAGATGAAATACACAAACGGGTGCGGCTTGTCCACAGGCGCGTCCAGACTCGGCATGTGGATGACGTCATCCACCTTCACTCGTAGTCCTTCGAATTCTCGGATTGCTCCTGCCATGACCTCAATGTTTCAGCGACTCGCGGAAACTGCCAAGCACGAAAGTCGTACACTCATGGAATTGCCGAAAAACTGATTTCCTCAGGTTGACGATGTTTCAGCGCCGGTGCCATGCACTGGGATCATGGCAGGTGCGGATGAATAACGGATTGAAATCCATAGCGACTTGTTGTCAACGAGGCGCGTCATTTTTTCTGGGGTCAGCAAATCGTCGAGCTGCTCCTTGCTGAGCCAGCCTTTTTCCAGCACAAAACTTGTAAACGCTGCCGCCAGTGGTGAGCGCCTCCTTGGCGGATGGCGGCGCTGCGCTCGTAGCCGAGCACCGGATTGAGCGCGGTGACCAAGCCGATGGATTTCTAGACGTAGGCGAGGCAACGCTCGCGGTTCGCCTTGCCGGGCATGATCGACGAACCAGGCTGCATGGCGGGCAAGCGAAAAACACAGATAAAGACGGCATTGTCATCCTCTTCATTTGTATGCATCCTGTTCATCTGTAATTGAATTCTTTTAATTTTTAAAACCTAAAATGACAGTATTGCCCGACCCGCCTGACTCGCCTGCGCCGCACGATACTGCGGTGCTCTTGGAATTCGTATATCGGCTCGGCCAAGCCTATCTTGCCTGCGGCGAACAAACGGCGACCGTGGAGCTTCTGCTGCGTCGCACGGCTTCCGCCTATGGCATGAGGAACGCGAGGGTTGTGGCATTTCCGACGGCCGTTTTCATTTCATTTCACGATAGTGTTGGTGAAAAAGTGACACTCGCCGCCTGTGAGCCACAATTGTTGCGCTTGGATCAAATGGCCGATATCTATGCGCTCGGGGATAAAGCGCAAGGGGGCAAACTGGATCTGCGAGAGGGTCTTGAAAGGCTCTCGGCGATCCGCCGCCAGAAGCCGCGATTTGGACGCCACGGTCTCGTTTTCGGTCACGTCATTCTGACGATTGGATTGGCCTTGGTCTTGATGCCCACGTTGCCCAATGTCGCAGCCGCTGCGGTGCTCGGACTCATCGTGGGTTTGATCAAACTTTTCAATCGAGGTGGCCCAGTCATGGCGATCCCGCTGCCAGTGATCGCCGCCGCGAGCGTTTCGGCACTGGTTTTTCTAGCCATTCACCACGGTCTTCCCTTGGAGCCTATCCACGCGTTGATTCCGCCACTCGTTACTTTTCTACCCGGTGCGATGCTGACTCTGGGAATGGTGGAACTCGCATACGGCGACATGGTGAGCGGATCCAGTCGGCTCATCGCTGGGTTTATCCAACTCGTGCTATTGGCGTTCGGGCTCGCCATCGGCGCAGTGCTCATCGGTTACAGCCCGGAGGATTTGATGAACTCGGCAACTCAGTATGCAAAGTTGCCTTTTGCCGGCTGGGTGGGTGTTTTAATCTTCGGCTTAGGCGTCTATCTGCATTTTTCGGCTCCGAAAAACTCGCTGCATTGGTTGATTCTCGTACTTCTAATGGCCTTCGGCGCGCAGCGACTCGCGACGATTTTCCTCGGCAGTGAAATCAGTGGATTTTTCGGAACCCTCGTCGCAACTCCGCTGGGCTATTTAATCCAGCTCCGCTTCAAGGGGCCGCCTGCGGTAGTGACTTTCCTTCCCAGTTTCTGGTTGCTGGTCCCCGGTGCCCTCGGGCTCATGAGCGTGACCCGAATGATGAGCGACCGCGCGGCCGGACTCGATGGCATCGTCACAGTGCTATTCGTGATCACCTCCATCGCCCTTGGCACGTTGGTGGGCGCTTCGGTCTATCGGGGACTGACAGAAACCTTTGGCGCCTGGCAGTTGCAGATCGGGCGCGTGGGCTCGTTTTTCCGAAGGGATGATAAGCGTTGATGGCGGCTTGGCGGTTCAACTTCTTCTCAATAGAAAAAATTTACCCAAATAATAATCCCCAACGTTGGAAGCCTAAGGAAAAAAGCCCGTTTTGCTGCTTGCTTTAAACGAGCGCACTTTTTTAGCCTCACGAGTGACTAAGTAAATTTTCATACTTAGCGAGCCCCAAACGCACTAACCTATAAATCAATGCTCTACCTTGATATTCCTACGCAGCCCGAAC
>JANPAU010000264.1:0-6275 GCA_031430055.1 Akkermansiaceae bacterium
TGTCGGCCCCGGCAGCCACATCGACATGTGCCTCGGCGATTTTTGGCTCGCCCAGATCGGCCTGCCACCCATCGGCAACAAAGAGCAACTCCGCCAAGCGATGGATAGCTTGTTCAAATACAACTTCGCCCCCGACATGGGTGTCGTCCGCGAGAAAATGCAGCCGCACTCGGGCCGTTATTATGCAGTGTCCGGAGAGGGCGGCTTGGTCATGGCCACTTGGCCGCACGGAGGGCTGCCGGAAGCCTGCAAAAGCTTCCCCACATTCCGCTATTTCCAAGAATGCATGAGCGGCTTCGAGCATGCCGCCGCCGCCCTCATGGTTTCGCTAGCCAAGGATGAAAATGACCCCTTGCTCACCCAAGGTCTCACCGTTTGTAGGGCCATTCACGACCGCTACGACGCCTCGCGCCGGAATCCCTATAACGAAATCGAATGCTCGGATCACTACGCCCGCGCCATGTCCAGCTACGGAGTCTTCATCGCCGCCACCGGCTTCTACTGCCATGCCCCGTCCGGCCTGATCCGCTTCGAGCCCAAGCTCGGAGCCAATGATTTCGCCGCCCCCTTCGTCGGAGCCGCCGCCTGGGGAAGATTCTCGCAAAAACAAACCCCTGCGGGTCTAGGCGCCACGCTCGCCGTGCGCTTCGGCTCGCTGCGCCTCGCCCGCTTGGAGCTCACCCCACCCACCACCAAGGCTCCCGCCACCAAGGTCATGCTCGCCGGTAAGCCCTTGCAACACCGCCTCGAAACCCGCGACGGCCGCCTCGCCATCGTCTTGTCACAGCCCATCACTCTCACCGTCGGGCAGATCCTAAAAGTCATCGTCTGATAAAGACGCATCGCTTTGCATCCATCACCGGTGTGTTCCAATCATTGGGACAATTGGTTTTGAGCGATGCGTGGTTCAACGAAGAATTTCCCCGTAGATTCAGGGAAAGTGCCTGCTTCTCCATGGAATAGCGGCTCATAGAGCTATGTTTTTTTACATAGTCGGCAAAATCATATGTAATATTTCTTTGAAATTTTGAAAAGAAGTATAAAAGAAATATTAGCCATTTCAATTGGTCACTCGGGAGTAGTCTTACTTCCATTCCATAGAAATAAAAAACCATGAAAACCCTAAACATCGGCAACCTACTACGAGTTGCCTTCAAACACCTTGCCCTCGCGATTGCCGTGGGACTCGGCCTCGGTAGCGTCCATGCGCTCACCACCACTACAACCATCAATCTCGGAACCAGTCCGACCAACACGTTTTTTGCCCAAGCTGGCAGTGGAGGTCTGATCGTTAAGATCCCGAAGGAGAGCCTACCCGTCGGCTCCATTCTCAGGTCAGTGACCGCCACCAACCTGAAGGTCGAAATTGACGGTGGCGATGCTTGGGCGTCAGAACTCTGTGTCTATTTGGATCCCACGCCAGAGACGCCAGGAACCGACGGACTCCTAACAATAGGCGACTCCAATAATTTCGGCGGCAATGTAAACAATATCAACTGGGGTGGTGCAGGCCAAAACCTCGGGCCGTTTGGGGATACTCGAACCGCCCCCGCCAACTTCCCTGACACGATCGACCTGAACACCGTCGCAGTGATGATTGGCTGCGGTTATGCGAATAATACCGGCTACTCGGGAACCATCACCATCGAGTATGATGTCGTCGGACAAGCTGTCATTGCCGCCTTCGACATTCTTGGTAATCCGGGTGTCATTGACCAAGGGGCCAAGACCATTGCCGTCACGGTGCCATTCGGGACGGACATTACAGACCTCATGCCAACCTTCACGCTGTCATCTGGAACTTGCGATAGATTCAACGGCGGTCCCGCCACTTATGACTTTACCGATCCGGTGGTTTACACCGTCACCGATGGCCCAGTCGAAAATCTATACACCGTGACGGTCAGTGTGACTCCCGCAAGTTCGGCCAAGGATATTCTCACTTTTGGCATTCCGAACTATCCAGCCGCCATCTCTGGAACAACCATCACTTGGACACTTCCCATAGGTACGGATTTAGCGACCCTCGCGCCGAACTACACGGTTTCTCAATTCGCCGGAGGGTCGCCGCTGACTGGAATCGCCCCCGACTTCGCTACCACCAACCCGCAGACCTACACCATCACCGCCGAGGATGGCTCAACGAAGCTTTACAGCGTGATGGTCAATCTAGTCCCCGCTACTGGAATAATCAATGTGAGCTACGAGGCAGGCAGCATCCCTGCCGCCTCCACACTGGTGGGTCCAGCCGGCGGCTCCGGTGAGACGTGGAATCAACCCACCACCTTTTCGGGCAGTGGCTTGTCTGACTCCGCTGGCATCTTTAGCAACGTCGGCTGGTCCAACACCGACATGAACGGTATTGATAACTGGGGCAATCCCGGTCTCAATATGCTTAGAAGCGGAATGCGTAATTTCTTCAAAGGGGTACCCCAACAATTTGTGATCAACGGCCTCACTCCCGGTGCTTATTACAAAGTGTGGATCGCCTCTCAGCAGCCCAACACTGAAAAGGCCAAGGGCGACTGGTCCACCCCCAACCCAACGAGTACTGTGGGAAGTCAACCTATTGACGCAACCGTCGCCCAAAATACAACCACTTGGGAACAGGGAAACAACTATGTTTTCTTCGATCATGTGTTGGTGAATGGTTCTGGCGAGATTGTCCTCAATGGACTCTCTGCCGCAAATTATCGCTTGCCGGTCAATGGCTTCCAACTGGTGCCGACCACCGCCCCTCCCATCACCGACTACGGCACCTGGGCTTCGGGTTATTTGTCCGTCGATGTTTCGGTTCCCACCGCGGATTCGGACAGCGACGGCCTGAGCAACCAACAGGAATACGCCTTTGCCTTGAATCCCACCAGCGGCTCGTCGGTCAATCCGATCACCGTGCCGCTCAATGCGAGTGCTGGCACATTCAGTTACTCCCGCCGCGAGCAGGCGCTCACCACCCTAGCTTACACGGTGTGGACCTCCACGGATCTGGCGACGTGGACGGAGGATGTCGGCGCAGTTCAGACACCGGGGGCACCGATTGCGGAAGTCGAGACGGTGGCTGTCACACTCAGCCCTGCGATTCTAACTGCTACGAAACTTTTCGTGCGCATGAAGGCAAATTAATCCGCGTCTCATTTAAGAAAATCAAACTGCTACCAGATACAGCCTAAGAAAGCGCCCGGGGACTTGACACACAAGCCACCCCGGGCGCATTGGCTTCCACCCTAAGTTCCCCTTGGCGCTCTTGGGCACTTGACGATTCAAACTCTTCCCCTACTGGTATTGCTTTGCCGTCCAATCTGCCTTACTTAACCACCATGATAGCAACGACCCCTACCCAAACTCAAATTAGCTCGTTAGGACAGAGTCTTGACACCGGATCTGCATCCTTCGGATTTCTACGATCATCGAACGATATCCTGGACCAACCCTTGGCACTCCGCGACCGCTTGGAGGAGGATGGCTATCTCTACATCCGCGAGTTCTTTGATCCCGAACTCATCCTTGCGGGACGCCACTCGATCTTTCAGCGCTTGGCGAATGAAGGGCATTTGCATCCTGAAAGGGATCTGATGGAAGGAGTTGTCCACCCGGACATGCTGGACGCTTTTAAGTTAGATACAGCCCCAACTTTCAAAGAGACAGATGGCAAGAAGCAAAATCCGGACAAGACCGCTGCCTTCCGCCCCGAGCTTGCAGCCAGCAGCCCGGAGATCCGGCGGGTCGTTTTCGGCCCAGAAATTTGCGAGTTTTACAGCGATCTTTTTGACGAGCCCGTCCGCCACTTCGATTACATTTGGTGCCGCTTGATGGGTCCTGGCCACGGCACACCGGTGCATTGCGACAAGGTTTACATGGGCCGCGGCTCACAGGAATTGCTCACCTGTTGGATTCCTTATGTGGACATTTCACTGGAAGTGGGCGGACTGATCGTTCTGGAGAATTCGCACAAACAATCGGACCGCATCTCGGAATATCTGGCGAAGGATGTGGACTCGTATTGTGAAAATAATCCCGACCAGGTGCAAGCGGTCGCCAAGGATGGCAAATGGTCATTCCCCGGCTGGCTCTCGAAACGCCCTGATACCCTTCCTGAAAAATTTGGCAGCCGCTGGCTCACCGCGCCGGAGTGGAAAATTGGCGATTTCATCACTTTCCGGATTGATATGATTCATGGCTCATTGGACAACCAATCGGACCAAGTTCGATTCTCCACGGACACTCGATTCCAGCCTGCAAGTCAGCCTGCGGACGAACGTTGGATCGGAGTCAATCCTCCGGGTCACTCACTTGCGGGCAAGCGCGGCCGCATCTGCTAACTTTCAATTCCAGAGATTCAGTGAAACTACTTTTCACAAAATCCGACTGGGAAATGGCTCACCTGCCACTTGCCGATTTCGTGGCTCAAGTGGCGGATGCAGGTTACGATGCCACGGAAATTTATTTTCCGGCACGCGATGATTCCGCGACCAAGATCCGGACACTGCACGCCGCTGCGGGCCTTCAGATCGTGGCGCACATCGCCACCAGTGGCGTGAGCGTCGAGGAACATCTCTCATCACTGGAATCTCACTTTCTCAGAGCCGCCGAGATCGAACCGCTACTGGTCAACAGTCATACGGGTCGCGATCATTTCAGCCTTGAGGACAATCTTCGAATCTTTGAAGCCGGCGAAAAACTGGTGGAAAAAACCAGTATTCCCTTGCTGCACGAGACCCATCGCGGCCGAGCATTGTTCAGCATTCCTGCCACCCATGCATTTCTCCAAGCGATGCCGTCGCTTCGGCTCACTGCGGATTTTTCTCACTGGGTATGTGTGCATGAAAGCAACCTATCAGACCAAGCAAGGGGCCTCGCCGAGGCGATGGCGGCGTCGGGACATATTCATGCTCGCGTCGGTTTCGACGAAGGACCGCAAGTAAGTGACCCGAGGAATCCAGCCCATCAACCATGGCTGGCGCTTTTCACCTCCTGGTGGAAGTCCATCATCCAACTCAGGAGCGACGACGGCTGCGAATGGCTCACCATCGCCCCGGAATTCGGGCCAGCCCCTTACATGCCACTGAGTGGTAAATCTGAGCTGCCAATTGGCGACGCCTGGGAAATCAATGGCTGGATGATGTCATATCTTCGTTCAGAATTTGCTTCGATGACACTCTGAAAATGATCTTCGAATTGGAGAATCGCCGCTTGCAGATTTTCTTCCAATCGCTGGCTGAGTTTGGTGAAAAAATCCGCAGAGTCGTCAAGGCCGGCGGTCTTGGCGAAGCGGATGAGCGGATCGAGTAACCACTTTTCTGTCGGTGTGAGCTCGGCTTTCAGGGTTCCTTCGCGCAGTTTCGAATGAATCCACATGAGGCTCGAAGGGATGTGCGCACCCGGCCCAGCGGCTGTTTTCAAGACCGCCGCGTGAAGTTGGGCGAAGTCCTCATCTTCACGATAGGCGCGAACGGCGCGGCCGATGGCAAAGACATGCGCCGAGAACTGTCGTAATTCGGCAGCGTTAGAATCATCGAAGATTTCACTGACTCGAAGCAATTGGAATTCACCTTCTGAATTGATCGCCTTGAGCTGTCCGAACAAGTTTCCCCAGAGATTGACCAAGGCTTTGTCGAACTCAACCCTCACGGGTGGCAGCGTTTCCTCGGTCTCGAACCACGCGCCAAGACCGCATAGGAGGCTTACCGCGTGATTTCGACTCTCACAGCTTCCCCCCGTGAGAATCGTCCGCCCAGCAGGCCCGGGGTGATAGATGGCCGATTTTCCGGTTCCTTCGCGGTGGCCGGTTTGGAGGCTCACGCCACGCAGCAGCTTACCGACGATCACGGTCATCGGGCCGTCCCACAGGTCCGGTAACCGCCCGTAAAGCATGGATTCCTCCAACAACTCCACGAGAAATCGTCGCACGCGCTCATGATAGATCCCATTGCTGCAGAGGACGAGAATAGGCAATCGCCGCACAGCTTCCTCAATCCCGTGAATGCGGAACAGCCACTCTAGCAGTCCGACATATTCACCGATCGTCGTGAGAAGTTGATCCGGCTGGGTGCATCCCAGCACCACCTCGGGCAGCCACCCGAGTTCCGCAGAAGTCAACAAGTCAGGATGACAGACGTCCGTTGTGAGGATTTCCGCCACATCACCACCTGCAGCGATTTTTAAAGTCCCCTCCCCGCGAAGGGTGCAGCCGTGAAGCGAGCCTCGTCGCTCAACAAACCCGACCTTGTGTAAGTTCGTAGAATTTCGGCCTCCAAGGTGGTGAAAAAATGCCACTC
>JANPAU010000265.1:0-4525 GCA_031430055.1 Akkermansiaceae bacterium
CCGGAACGGCGACATTCAAGCTTCCGCCCGCTGCCGGAACCTACACGCTACCCACGAACACGCTGGTGGTCCGCAACGGCAAATCCATGGTCGCCACAGTCCAAGACGGGAAAGTCGCGTTTGTCGAGGTTCTGCCGGGTAAAAATTTCGGTACCACCCTTGAGATCACCTCCGCCGCCGTCACTTCCGAGACTCCAGTCATCATCAACCCGAATGCGATGTTGAAACCCGGCGATCCCGTCGAGCTCGCCGCCACAGCGGCAACCAAATAGTGGCTGAGGCGTCCCGCCCCACTGCGCATTGACTCCGGGCGAGACGCTCCAGCCACTTCTTGACCACCTTCCTTCGCAAGACAAACCTTACCTATGACCCGTGAAAATCTAGCTGAAGTCCTCGAACAAATCGCTCTCCTCCTGGAGCTGAAAAACGAAAACCCCTTCAAAATCCGCGCCTATCGCCAAGGGGCCGAGACGGTGCGGAACTTCGATGGCGAGATCGTAGAGCTTGCCGAGAAAAACGAACTCACCGGCATCAAGGGCATCGGCGACGCGCTGCGCGACAAGCTCCACGAACTCGCCAGCACCGGTAAACTTGAATTCTACGAAAAACTCCGCGCTGAGTTTCCCGCCGGATTGTTCGATCTCTTCGACCTCCAAGGCCTCGGCCCGAAAAAGGTCAAAGCCCTCTACGAAGCACTCGCCATCAGTTCCGTTGCCGATCTCAAAGCCGCCTGCGAAGCTGGAAAAGTCGCCGGACTCCCCGGCTTCGGCGCGAAGACTCAGGTGAAAATCCTCGAAGCCATCGCCCTGCGCGAAACCTTCGCCGACACCTTCCTGTTAGGCGGCATCACCCCGCTCGTCGAGGAGATCACCAGCCTGCTCCGCCTCCACCCGGAAATCTCCCGTGTCGCCCACGCCGGCTCCTACCGCCGCGCCAAGGAAACCGTGCATGATCTCGATTTCCTCGTCGCCACCAAGGAACCCGCGCTTGTCTGTGAAGATTTCACCACCCTGCCGCAAGTCGCATCCATCATCGTTTGCGGCGATACCAAGGCCTCCGTCCGCCTGAAAAACGGTCTCCAGTGCGATCTCCGCGCCGTCTCAAACGTCCAATTCCCCTTCGCCCTCCAATACTTCACCGGCTCCAAGGAGCACAACGTCGCCCTCCGCTCGCTGGCACTCAAACAAGGATTATCGCTCAACGAATACGGCTTCACTGGAGAAACCGCTACCAACTTTCAAGTCAACGAAGAGGCTGACATCTACCGCGCCCTCGGCCTCGACTTCATCCCACCGGAACTCCGTGAAAACCGTGGCGAACTCGAGGTCGCCGCCGAGCACACACTCCCTCGCCTCGTCGAACTCACCCAACTCCGCGGCACCTTCCACAATCACACCACCGCTTCAGATGGCCACGACACGCTCGAAGCGATGGCCGACGAAGCGATGGACCTCGGCCTCCAATACCTCGGTATCGCCGATCACTCGAAAGCCTCATTCCAAGCCAATGGCCTCGATGAAAATCGTCTGTTAGCCCAAATCGAAGCCATCGCGAAACTCAACGCCACTTACGAAAATTTCCGCCTCTTCGCCGGTTCCGAGGTCGATATTTTAAAGGACGGCACCCTCGACTTCGATGACTCCCTGCTCGCCAAGCTCGACTACTGCGTCGCCTCCGTACACGCCTCATTCACCCTATCCGAAGAAGAAATGACCCGCCGCATCTGCCGCGCGATGGAGAACGAACAAGTCACCATGCTCGGCCACGTCACCGGCCGCCTGCTCCTCAAGCGCGAGTCCTACGCCGTCAACCACGCCATGATCATCGACTGCGCCGCAGAGACCCGCACGATCATCGAGCTAAATTGCAGCCCGATGCGTCTCGACATGGACTGGCGCTGGTGGAAGCGCGCTCGCGATAAGGGCGTGCTCTGCTCCATCAATCCCGACGCCCATTCCACGATGGGACTGCATCACCTCGGCCTAGGCGTCCGGCTTGCGAGGAAGGGTTGGCTGAGAAAAGAGGATGTCTTCAATACCCGGCCTGTAGAGGACGTTGAGAAAATCTTGAAGACCCCAAAGGCCAAGCGATAACACAAATTATTCGGGAGTCTCTGACTATTCCGGAAAGTAGCTTGAAGGAAAAGGGAAACGCGACTTCGCACTTCTGCTGCCATCATTCACTTCGGTCCTTCCTAATTCTTTTTTTGATTTGGGGTCATAGACGATACCCATTCCTTCACCTCCATCGAATATGATCCAAGGGAGCGTATGAAGTCGCGGAAGCGACACCGAAAAACAGGAACCAGAATGTTAGTATTTTCATGGGTTGATTGAGATGATCCGCTCTTCAAAGCACAGCTAAAGCCCGTTTCACCGTCGATGGATCAGATGCCGCAATTCTCAGCAAGGTTCGGGCAGCGCCACTGGGGCGCGAGGTGCCTTGTTCCCACTTGTGAAGTGTCTTGGGACTGATGCCGAGAGCTTGGGCAAAGCCGATCTGTGAGAGGCCGAGGGCCAGGCGGATGGCCTTGGGTTCCGGATCTTGAGTGATGACTGCTGGCTGGGGCAGATCGGAGCCTTGTGACATCAGATGTGTCACCAGATCCTCGGCGATGTCCTTGAGCTGGAGGAGAACCAGCTCCGGCGAGTCCGCATGGCAGCAATCGCCGATGAGCCCCGGAATCGATCCGAGATAGGCCGCGTCCTCATCGCTCCACCGGACGTGGAGCGGATAGCGGGCAGCGATGGTGGAGGGATTGCGGGCAACTTTTTTCATGGCTTGGATTCGTTGATTTTTCCGGCGACGTGTTTTTCCAAGTAGGGCTTGGCATCGTCGCCGTCGTGGCCGGGAATGATCGCTGGCACGGCCACGTTCGAATGAGAGAACTTGCGATGACTGCCTTTCCCGCCTGGACTCAGGGAAAAACCAGCCTTCATCAAATCGCGGACGAGCTTTCAGATTTTTCTCGGCACTCCCGAAAGCTACCCAAAAGGAGATTTAACGCAAGTCGCAAATCCGAGACATCGAATGCGAAACGCTAGGATCTCCGGAGAACAAATCTTGTGGTAGTGCCGCTCGATTTCCGCGCCGGCAGGCAGGCTTGCTTCGGCAAGACTTTGATTTCGGACAGGAGCATTCGAGGCATCCAGCAAGCTCCGGATGGTGGACCCATCTTTGGTCGTGAAAGGAATTTGTTGCTCACGGTTGCGGACTTCCATGCCGCGAGGAAATCATTGCTGCCCGCCGGGATCAATCCGAGGATGTTCGGGATTGTCGAAAATTCATCCAGCATTCAGCCTCCAAGCGATGTTAAGCCGAGTCGTGATGTCAGAAATTTTGGACCATCTGCCCGCTACGGACCCTGCAGCCCAACGCAGCCGCCGCGATCTTCGACGGATCAATTTCCTCATGGGCAACGAGCGCTGGGTCTGCCGGACACTCCAGCGCTTCCCCGAAATCGTGGGACGCGGCATCGTCGAGATCGGTGCCGGGGATGGTCAATTGTGCAGAAAAATGAACGATCTGTTTCCACAGGCGAGCGTGACCGCCTACGATCTCGCACCGCGCCCTGTGGATCTTGATTCGCGGGTAAGTTGGCAGCAGGGGGATCTTTTCGCCACGTCCCCGCCCGCTCCCGGCGGGGTGAGAATTGCGAATCTATTTCTCCACCACTTCGAAGGCGAGTCCCTGAGCAATCTCGGTCGTTGGTGCGAAAATGGCGAACTGCTGGTTTTCTGTGAGCCGGACCGTGCCAGACTCCCCCACCTGCTTGGCGGACTGATGCATCCCTTCATCAACCGAGTGACACGCCATGACATGCACGTCAGCATCACCGCAGGATTCGCGGCACGCGAGATTCCCCATCTGCTCAGACTCGATTCTAACTGTTGGAAATTCGAAGAAACTTGGACATGGCGTGGTGCGAGACGCATGATAGGGTGGCAGACTTGAAGCGGGAAATCACCATCGCAGGCGGCTAGAGCCTGAGTTGCAAGCTCCTCTAGTGACGGCAATACCGGGACAGTTCAAGTCCCCACGCTCCGCCAGAGACCCCGCGCCACCCATCGTCGCTAACAGCAGGCCGAATTGGAACATCAAAAACCATCGTAGTCGCTGGAAGCATGAGCCTCTTGCCCTCATAGAGGCACAATGAGACCTTCTGCCTCAGCCAAGTTCTTCTGCCTGCCATCAAAGCTCAAAAACTCAGCAGCTCCGAGATGCAATGCCGTCGCGACATGGAGGACGTCAAAACCTCGATACCCCTCTGTCCAAGTGTATTGAGCCGAAAGGCGCTCCGCGATGCTAGCCACATCCGCCCAATCCACGGGGACAATCACGATGGCCCCTGAAGCAAGATTGGCGTGGAATTTGGCCAAGGCAGCCTGCGCAGTGCTTCGATTGAAGCCCTTGGCGGAGTCTTTTAAGTTTAAGAACGCCTGCCAGCGAGTAGCCTGTCGGAACTCGAACAGTAGTGGAGATGCGACATGGAGTGGCTCCGGCATCTGAGCGAAGTGATTGGCCG
>JANPAU010000266.1:0-1861 GCA_031430055.1 Akkermansiaceae bacterium
TCGTCGACTCCGAGGCACTTGGCGGTGATGACGTCGCCTTTTTTGACGATGTCTTCGACGTTTTCGGTGCGGCCTTCGGCGAGTTCGGAGACGTGGACGAGTCCGTCCTTGTCGGGGAGCACTTCCATGAAGGCGCCGAACTGAGTGATGGAAACGACCTTGCCGGTGTAAACCTTGCCCACTTCGATTTCCTGGAACATGCGGGCTATCATCGCCTCGGCGCGGTCGAGGCCTTCCTGCTTGGAAGCGTAGATGTGCACGGTGCCGTCGTCCTCGATGTTGATCTCGGTGCCGGACTCGGAGTTTTAGCTCCGAGAAAATGCTCCTTGGATGCTGGCAAAAATCAAAGGTCAGAGGGTAGGCTGAATCGCTGGGGAGTTTCGGGAGAAGACTGGCTTGTCAGGTCGGAGGGAGCAGGTGAGATTGGTAATTATGAAATTTCAAGAAATTCAGTGTCGGGCGATGGAACTACCGGATGGTGAGCGGGCAAACTTGGCGGCGGAGCTACTGGGATCGCTGCCGGCGATGCTGGTGGAAAATGACGACGGCATCGCGGAAGCTCGCCGCCGCTCGCGCGAACTGGCGGAGAATCCTGCGGTAGGCTGCAGTTAGGAGGAGATTCGCCGGGATCTTGGAAGGTGAACGATGCGGGTTATTTATCACCAACAGATCAAGAGGGACTTGCGGATCGCGCTGACGTTTTACGATGCCGAGGGCGGCAGCAAGCTGGGTGATCGGTTCTTCGATGAGGTGGAGATCACCGTGGCGCAGGTGATGCGAAATCCGCAGGGATTTCATTTCGCGGACGACGGACTGAGGCGGGCTGCATTGAGTTCTTTCCCGTATCATTTCCTTTTTGAGGAGGGGGAAGGTTTCATCAATTCCTGGTCTTTCGCCACGACAAGCGGCATCCCAGCCACGGGCTGAGAAGACGCAGGACGAAGTAATTCTGATAAAGAGTAGATAGAAATGCGCCTCAGTGTGCCCCCTTCATGCTGCAGACTCAATCGTTTCTCTTCAATCGCAGGAGGAGGCGTTTGATAGAATCAGGATTCTTTCTTTGGTCCACCACTGCATCGACATAGATCGTTTCGTCTGTGACGCGGTAATAGATGAAAAAAGGAAAAACCCGGGCGATCATCCGATGAAAACCGCAGAACTGCCGATGGTAACCGTGATGAAGGAGCAGCGATTCAATGTCCGCGCTGAGGGAATCCAGGAAGTAATCACCTATGCCCGATTCTTGGCGTTCGTAGAAAAGGTAGCCGTCAAAGAGATCCTCCTTGGCGTGGGTAAGGACCTCGATTCTCACGCTATGCGTTCTCTCAACTCTTTTTTGACCTGATTCCAGTCCTGGTAAACCGCTTGTCCAGATTGAATCAATTCCATCCGATGATTCAGGATTTTACGATGCCAATCCGGCGGGTCGGAGTCTTCGAAATTCTGGTGAAGGCTGCTCCATAGGGCTTCCATCGCCATCAACTTTTCTGCGGTCGTCAGGTTGGGGATTTGATCACAAAGGTCTAGCACATGAGGAATGTAGCACGAATGGTTCTGACCGGAAGGAGAAATATGAGGATGGATTCCAAGAAAAAACCGGCTTCCCTTGTGAGGACGCCGGTTTGATGTTGGGAGAGAAGAGCGACAATAAGGTCGCGACTCCTTATTCCGCGGCGACGTGCTGCTGGGCTTCGGCCTTCTCGGCGGCTTGGTCTCTCAACCAGGCGCGGCGGGACATTTTCACGCGGCCTTTTTCGTCAACTCCGAGGCACTTGGCGGTGATGACGTCGCCATTTTTGACGATGTCTTCAACGTTTTCGGTGCGGCCTTCGGCGAGTTCGGAGACGTGGACGAGTCCGTC
>JANPAU010000267.1:0-9082 GCA_031430055.1 Akkermansiaceae bacterium
CCGCCCGGCAGCGCCTTCGGCCACCGGATGGCCCACCCACGCTACGAGGAAACCATCGGCGCAGATTTGTCCTTGAAGGAAATTTCACCCCGCCACTGGGTCGCCGCCGATCCCTGCTGCGTCTCGGATGAGGATTGGAAAGCGTTGAGTGCGGCGAAACATTGATTTTCCGGTTGGAATTTTGGGTTGGTGTGGAGTCGGGACTTGGTTTAGGGTGCCGCTCCCCGAGGGGAAATTATGGCGATCAAAGGTGAAGAATTGGCTCTGGCTTGCGCGAAAGCAGCAGATGAAGTGAAGGCGGAAAACATCCGCGTGATGGACATGCGCGGGGTATCGAGCCTGACGGATTACATGGTAATTTGCTCTGGCACATCGATGCCGCAGTTGCGGGCGATTTTGCGTGATGTGGCAGGCACGGTGGAAGAACTCCACGGCGCGAAACCTCACATGACTGAAGGCAAAGCTGATACGAAGTGGGTCGTCCTCGACTACATCGACGTGATGGTCCATGTGATGCATGAAGAATTGCGCGAGTATTATGCCTTGGAAGAATTGTGGAAGGATTCCAAGGAGGTCACTTGGCAGGCTGCGACGGAGAGCTGAGTTTGGAGAACCGCTGAAATTTCCGGAATAGAAAATCATCCAAACGCTCCCATGATTGCCGATGAGTGAATTCGCCGAGTTAGTTGATGCCCATTATCAAGCGTTGTTTCGCTTTGGGATGTCACTGACTCGGAATACGGATCGGGCTGCAGACTTGGTGCAGGAAACTTTCTGCATCTGGGCGGCAAAGGGCGACCAACTGCGGGACCGCACGAAAGCGAAGACTTGGCTCTTCACCACGCTGCATCGTGAGTTTCTCACTCAACGCCGGAGGTCCGCAAAGTTTTCTGATGAACCGCTTGATGAGACCACGACGGCAGGCATGTTTGCCCCCGAGGAAGATGCCGAGCGACAGATGGACGGGCAGCGAGTGTTGGAGCTGTTAGCGGCGCTTGAAGAGGCTTACCGCGCGCCAATTGCACTCTTCTATCTTCAACAGCACAGCTATAAAGAAATTGCCGAGATTCTTGATTTGCCGATCGGCACGGTGATGTCACGACTTTCACGCGGCAAGGAAATGCTTCGCCGGCGGATGAATGACGAACCCTCGAGCGCGCCGAAAAACATTCTACATTTAGAACGGGAAGGAGAGCAACACAGTCATGGATAAGGAACAAGCACGCTTCATTTTGCGCAGCTTTCGCCCGGATGGCGCTGACGCAAATGATCCGGATTTCGCGGAGGCTCTGAAGCTGGCGATGGAAAATCGCGAGCTGGGTGAATGGCTGGCAAGCGAGCGCGCCTTCGACGCGGAATTCGCGAAAGCACTGTCTTCGGTGAGACTAACAGAAAATTTACGTGAAGACATTCTTGGTTGTTTGGCTGCCGAGCGGGGAGATTTTCCCCAGGCTGAAGACACGAACGATACGGCGTGGATCGCTGCGATCGCCACCATTCAGCCGCCTGCGGAGTTACGCTCATCGATCCTCGCGGCGATGGATCGTACGGTGGCGAGTGATATCACGCCTGTTAGAGTTCATCGCAAAGTATCGATTTTTCGTCGTTTGGCCATCCCGCTGGCGGCAGCGGCGGGCATTGCAGTCGCATTCCTGGCAACTCGTCAGACGCCGCCGACCGCGGTGGTTGAAGATCTTAGAATGCCGCCCGATGTTGTGCTCACGTCGTTCGCCAATAAATTTGAAGCGCCGGACTTCAGCTTGGATAAAATGAACTCGGACTGTGCATTACTGGTCCAACACCTTCGAGAGCGGGAGCTTCCGTATTGTGAGTCTCTGCCGCCTGGACTGGTGGATGCTCTCGGCTTGGGATGTCGTGAACTGGTGATCGATGGGAAACGCGGATCGGTGGTTTGTTTCAAAACCACCACTTGCGGGGTGGTCCACATGATTGTCTTTCGCCGCGAAGATGTGAGCGGGGATTTTCCGGAGATGAAGGACGCCATCGTCGTCCAAAATGGAAATTGGGAATCTGCGAAATGGACACACGGGGGAAAGGTAATTCTGTTAGCTAGTAACTCGAAGGGCGTCGACCTCTCTAGTCTATTTTAACCGCTCGCGAATCTTGGGCTACCCTGCCTTGGTGGTCTCCATCGGAAAAAATTGCTGACTAGCGATCTTCTCCAGCTGTTTCCAGCGACTCCAGCAGCGCAGTAAAAACCTCAGGTTCCAGCGCCCGGTTGGGAGCTCCCTTGATGCAACTGTTGAACCACTTGCCGAGCACCGCCCGCCGCTCGCTAGGAAACTCTCGGGCCAGTCCTACATCATCGCCCGCCAACAATTCCTCATCCCGCCGACCGTGAGCACGGGCCAGCATTTGGCGGTAGCGTGAAAGCAGTCCATCTAGCAGAATCCATGGGAAATTCGGGTTCTTCGGCGGGCCGATGACTAAGGATTTCCCCTCGCCCGCCGCAAGCGTGACACCGCCCGTGAGTGAGATTCTTAGGTCAGGCAGGCTGCCGCCTTTCCACCACGCGACGATGCCTCCGCCCACAGCTCCTAACACCGTCCCTGCGCCGTGAGACAGCCCCCCAGTCGCCGCGTCCACCGCCAATCCGGCCGAGCCGCCGACAATCGCGGAAATGGCGGCGAGCTGGCCCCGCGCGAGTCCCCATTTGGTCCAGGTTTCTCCGCTCTCTAGGTCGATTCCCCGGAATGCTTCCGGCTGGGAATCCGCTTTGAGAAGATGATGGCGATAGATCTTGAGCAGACTTTTGAAACAGCTGCGCTCGATTTCTGCGAGTTCGGTGAAGTATTGTTTCGAGAGAAGTTCGGTCTTCTTCTCACGTCGCGAAGGCACGGCGAGATCTCGTTCTTCAAGAGTGGCACTGACCCGCAGCCCAAGCGCAGATTCTAAAAAGGTGATCGCTACCTCTGCCGCTTCCTCACGGCGGTCCTGCCACTCGTCTTCGATCCGTTGAATCGTCTCCTGCAAACGCTCGCGATGGGTTTCCTCAATCTCTAACAATGCCTTGAGCAGACGCAAACGTTCGCCGTAGCGGGCGTGGTGCGCATCGAAAGTGCGGACGAGATTGAATGCGCCACCGAGCCGGGCTTTCCAAGACTCCTCATCCGGCCCGACCGATTCATCACGACGATTGAGCAAGGCAAGCCGGGGCCTGCCCGTCCAGCGGAGGATTTCCATTTCTGCCAAAAAATCATCGCGCAAGGGTTTGGCTGGGTCCACCACGTAAAGAATGCCCGCACCGGCGAGCAGTGGCTCTAGCAGGCGCTTTTCGTCGCCGAATTCGTCGCCCGATTCCGCGACGAATTTTCTCAAGCTTTCCAGTCCAGGAGTGCCCGCACCATGAATGAGCTGGATGGCGCGCAACGCTTCCACCGGACGGGAAAATCCCGGAGTATCGATGAACCTTATACACTCGCGATCGCCAAACACCACCCGATGCGGCTGACATCGAGTGGTTTCTCCCGGCGTCGGGCTGACGCGGACCAGCTCGTTGTCATCGATCTCTAACAAGGTAGCGATCACTGCGGATTTCCCCATATTCACTCTGCCGACGACGGCGAAGATCGGCACGTCTTGCTCAGCCGGGTTGCTCATTTGATTTCCTGAATGACATCGCGGGATTGGATGGAGATCGTTGGAGTTTTGCCAAAATTTTCGATTCGAATTTTCCCTCGCAGCGAGATTTTTTTACCTTTGAGTGAGTTGAGTTGGTTCTCCTTAAGTTCGACAGGTGCGGTCCGAAGTAATACAGCGCCACGGATTTCGCCAGGGGCAGGATTGTCGGAAAACACAAGATACTGAGTGGCTTTCGTGCTGGAGTATTTGAATCCTTTGAGTGTCCCGTGGATCGTCACATCTTGGCCACTCATGGTAAGCAATAACCTTGAATCTCCTAGAGTAAAAATGCCTTTCCGGCTTGCGATTTCCGCGTCCCGCGCAGCGCTTGCGATGGCCTTGTCTTGGTCGGATTTTTGGGCAGAAACTAGCAATTCCGCAGCTGCTTGACTGATCTGTTCGGGGGTCCTCTTCGACAGCCGGGGTGACGAATCCTGTGTCACGGGCGATTCATTCACCGCGGCCCCATCTTCTTGCGTTGTCGTTGTTACTCCGGGGTTCGTTTCAGTAGAGTCCATTTCTGCCATATCGAACGCTTCCATGGTTGGTATCACTGCTAGCCTGGAGTTGTTCCAACGGATCAAGGCCCAGCCACCAATTGAAATCAACGCAAGCGCAGTTATGCCACCAAATACAAATGGGAGGCTTGATTTGCGTTTGGGCAGTCTTATCGCTGTAGCAGGTGCGACTTGTTTCACCGCGCGCTTGACTGGCGCGGGAGTTGAGACATTCAAAATTTCTAGCAGCATTTTCCGCGCTTCGGAAAGAGTGGTTTTTCTAGCTGATTTGCGCAGCCATTTCAGCCACCCGCCGAGTCCGTCGCCGTCGGAATCAAGGACGGCCTTCCCCTCCCATCTCATGGCGTTTTCTGTAAGACTAACAATGGCATCCAGTCCACGCTGACCATCGTGCTTTCCGAGCCATTTCAGTGGGGACATCCAGAAAGTAACACCTCGCCCACTTTCCTCCGCCCCAACGATGATGGTATCCAAATCCGTCTCAACCCAAACGGCCTCCTGGCCAAACACTTGGGAAATTTGCTCAGACACCTCCAAGGCTTGGGAAATCAAGTGAATGGTCTCAAGGGCGGAGAGTGGTCCTTGCGCGACGTAAGTCTGAATCGCGCTGCCTTCAATCCACTCGGTAGCGATGAAGGGCATCCCATCGACAGGATCGCAGCCACCGCAAATCACGGCGCGCATGGCGGGGTGTTTGATGTCTCCCAAGCGCCCGACGGCGATGTTGTAGTCTGCCTGCTCATCCGCATTCAGGCCACCGCCATTCACGCCGAATGGAAAGAACCTCCTCACCGCGACTAACCGGCCAGTCTCCGAGTCCAAGGCGCGGAACACAACGCCCGAAGCATCTTGGGCGACTAGATCCTCGATTTGAAATCGCCTAACCATAATAGGTTGCTAGCATGGATTGAGAATGAGGCCAAGCAGTGATGTCGCAGCGGCAAAGATTGATTTCACCGAGGCAAGGGAACAAAACGAACTTGAGTAAAACATTCAGGTTGATGGAAGTCGGGTTCACCGCCGCCGAGAGGGTTTGCACTGAGAAATCTTTGCTGCGGAGACTCCACAATCATCGTCACATTGATGCGAGTCTTAGCTCCGAAATCGAGCCGTGCTCGCAAGAGGTCGAGCGGAATCGCCATGGCGGCCAGCCATGATCCATCAGCCGACAATTCTGAAAAAGTGGCCACCTCAGGCATCGCGATATCCACCGCATCCGCTCGCAATCGCGGACCGGTGAATTCACATGTCCACCATGCTCCATTGGGAGAGAGGTTGAACTCGAAGTATCTGCCACTGACAGGATCTGAGAGGAATAGCTCGGCAACGTCATATTTCCAAAGCTCAGCTTGAAACGCTCCAGGACGCGCTTGTGGGTGCACAAGCGCTGGCTTGCGGTGATTGGCGATGAACCACAAATGCTGGGTATCCGTCGCGAGTGAAAATGCCGCTGGTGCGTCCAGCAACATCCCATTCAAATCTTTTGCCAAGCCGAAAAGGGAAACATCCAATTCTCCCCAAACCAGAGCTCTGGGAGTGGTAAATACCGTCATGCCCGTGATTCTGGGGGGTATTGAGATTTCATGTCGAGCGCAGAAGGAAGCCCTCGTCTTCTCAACTTAAATTTTGAAAAATTTGAGAATTTTGTGGTTTTTTGGCCATCGATTTGTTTGTTTGCACTTAACAGATTACCTCATGGCACGTACACGCTCAGGTTTTTATAACACAATTGAGTATATTGGCCCAAGGCCGCAGAAGCCTAAACGTCGTAATTTTTTCGGTGGCTGGGTGATCATCGTGATCGCCGTGGGAATAGGATTCTGGTTCGGCCGCCCCTTATTGCCATTTCTCAAAGCGACCCAAGTCGCTACTTCGGTGGAAAATGCAGACCTGCTAATTTCCTCGCTGAAAAGCTCAAAACAGTTTGGTGACGGTCTGGCCGCTGCAGCTTTGTCGCATTCTGGCGAATCAATCTCTTACGACCCCTCTTATTATAAAATCGCTTACCCGAACGGGGACTTGCCTGCAAATAAAGGCGTAGCGGCCGATGTGATTGTCCGCTGCTACCGAAGCATGGGCGTGGACTTGCAAGTGCTTGTGCATGAAGATATGAGTGAAAATTTCCGCAGCTACCCAGGACTTTGGGGCGCGACTGCACCGGACACGAATATCGACCATCGTCGTGTTGCCAATCTCCAACGTTTTTTTGAACACAAGGGTGAGACTCTCCCTCCATCTCGTGTCGCCGCAGACTACCGTGCAGGCGACGTCGTCGTCTGGGAGCTGGGAAATACGGAGCATATTGGAATTGTGGTTCCAGGCCCGGGTGACCGCGCCGGTGAGACATGGGTCGTCCATAACATGGGCGCTGGGGTGAAATGGGAGAACATCCTTTTCGACTACCCCGTCCAGCGCCATTTCCGCTTCAAGTCGACAGAAGGGCTGTGAAGCGAAGCCAGCAGAATTGGAAAAACCGGCAAAGTCGCCTTACTTTGCGAACTGGCGCTCTGCTTCCAGCCAGTCGCCTTGTGAGTTGCCAGGTAAGCCTTGCTCAACCCGGCGGCGGTAGTTGAGGTAAGCTGCCCGGGCGATTACATCGAGAGACGGCTTTACGGCGGCGACCTTTTTAGCAGCCACTGGCGCGGCGACGTTATTCGCAGCTGCTGGAGTCGTCTCTTTTTTCACAGCGGCTGGTGCTGCTTTCTTGGCGGCAGCCTTTTTTGCGGCCTTCTTGGCGACATGTGTGGCAGTCTTTTCCACCGGAGTCGGGGTGGATGCTGTTGTTTTGGTTGCGATTTTTTTGGTAGCCATGGTCTCTGGGAGGTTGATTTGAGCACACGAGGTGCCAACCGAGAAATAATCGGCCCTTCCGGTGATTGCCAGCACATAAGATCTGCGTATCATCACGGTATGGCAGATGGGTATTCGTGGAGCGAATCACGGGAAGGCGGAGCTTATCGCCTGCCGGGACCGGATCATCTTGGCTGGTGGGCCGCCGTCGCCATGTTGATTTCCATCCTCCTCCATGTGGTCGCCTTTTTTGCACTCGACCAAATGAAAATCGCCTTTGATTTCCAACCCACAGAAGAAATCGGCACCCGTCCGATCGATGTGAGGCAGGTGGAAATCCGGCCCATGGAGAACGATAGATCCCAGCCGCCCGAAGAGATCGTCAAACCACCCACCGACACGGCCGCCTTGCTGGATGAGGTCGAATTGCTGGATATTTTACCCAAAGACCAAGAGATCGACATCAAGCCCGACATCATCGAGGCGGAGTATGCCCTTCAACTACAAAACCCGGCTAGAGAAGGAAGCCCCGAGGCTACCGCCCTGGAAATCGCCACCGGTTTTGAGGTCGATGCCGATCTCCCCGACCTTGGCCGCCAACCGGAAAGCATCAGGCCCGCAGAAGTCGGCCAAATCACGGTGGATCCCGGTGCCGTGGAAGTGGACGATTCTGAAATCGGAAAATTGACCGAAGACCTGATCCGCAAAGGGGCCAACGGCAAAGTCGAAAATGGAACCCTCGACGGAATGACCTCGCTCGACAAGCTACTCGATCTACCACCCAACATCCTGCTCAGCAAAAAAACCATGCTACCAAGCGATTTGCTCTTCGAGTTCAACAGTTCCGAACTTCGGGAAAGTGCCAAAGTTGGCCTCATGAAGCTCGGCCTTCTCATGGATCGCAACCCCGGCCTCTATTGCTGGATCGAGGGTCACACCGACCTCGTCGGTGGCGATGATTTCAACCTCAACCTCTCGATCATGCGCGCTGAGGCGGTCAAATCCTACCTCGTCAACTCCCTCCGGATGGACGAATCCAAGATCATCACCCGCGGCCTTGGTCGTTTTGAACCCATTGTTACCACAGGCACCGCCGAGGAGCAATCGGTCAACCGCCGGGTGGAAGTCCGCATGCGCAAAACGCCACCCAGCGAGGAACAGTTGCAACCCTCGCCTCAAAAAGCCGCTGTTGTCGAAGAAGCGCCCCCGCCTAAACCCATTCTCGTCAAACCCATGCGGGCAATTCCCGTAGAAGAAATCCCACCACCGCCCAAAGCCTCCCCGGTCCAAGAGCCACCCGCAGTTCGCGAGGTTCCAAAGTTCACCGATATTCCACGTGCCAGCCCGGTCGAGGAACAAATCGTCCCCCGCGCCATCCCACGCGCCCAAGCAATCGACGACGAGGAGTGAAGTGACACAGGTATTCCTGCCTGATCTTCAATTCTCCCCATTTCAAAGGCTTTACACCGCCCCCGGCCCTCCGCCATCTTCCGCGCTCACCGCTTATGGTGGCTGGCGCGTCTCGCGCCAGACCGTTGCCGGGGCGTCTCGCCCCGACCCATCTTCTTAAAAATCGTCCTCATGACATCCGCCGAGATCCGCCAATCCTTCCTCGATTTCTTCCAGGAAAAACAGCACACCATCGTCCCTTCCGCCTCGCTGCTCCCGCAGTCGCCAGGCCTGCTGTTCACCAATGCCGGGATGAACCCCTTCGTCCCCTATTTCCTCGGCGTCGAAAAAGCGCCTTACTCACCACCCCGCGCCGCCGATACCCAAAAATGCATTCGCGCCGGCGGTAAACACAACGACCTCGAGGATGTCGGCTACGACACCTATCACCACACGTTCTTCGAAATGCTCGGCAACTGGTCGTTCGGAAACTATTTCAAAAAAGAAGCCATCCAGTGGGCTTGGGAACTCGTCGTCGAGCGTTGGGGCCTTCCCGCCCACCGCCTCTACGCCTCCGTTTATGCGCCGAAAGAAGGCGACCCCGGAAATTTCGACCAAGAAGCCTACGACATCTGGGCCGAGCTTTTCATTTCAAAAGGCTGCGACCCCGCCGTCCAAATCGTCCACGGCAGCGTCAAAGACAACTTCTGGATGATGGGCGAAACCGGCCCCTGCGGCCCCTG
>JANPAU010000268.1:0-19170 GCA_031430055.1 Akkermansiaceae bacterium
ACCCACAACCAGCGTGTTCACCGGCGAGGAAATCGGCGTCATGAAAGCGGTCGAAGCGGCGAGCGCGACGATCATCGCAAACGGATAGGGCGACGCATTCATGTCACTGGCGATGGCGAGTGCGACCGGGGCCATGAGAACGGCGGTGGCAGTATTAGAAATAAACAGTCCAAGCATGGCTGTGATCAGGAAGATGCTTCCTAACACGACGTAAGTTCCCGCGCTACCAATCGCCGCCATCAAGCCTTCGGCCGCGAGGTCCACTCCGCCGGTGCGTTGCAGGGCGAGCGAAAAGGGCAACATGCCGACGATGAGAATCAGGCTCTTCCAATGGATCGAGCGATAGGCACTTTCAAAATCAATGCACCGCAGCGCACCCATCAACAGCGCGGCGATCAAGGCTGCCTGTACATTTGGCACGACACCACTGATCATGAGTCCGACCATCAGCAAGAGACACGCGATTGCTTGGGGGCCTTTGCGCGAGGCGGGGAGGACTTCCGACATTTCGGCAGGCAAATTGAGCACCACCAGATGGGAAGCGTCGGATTGCAAGGTGCGGATTTGTTTCCAAGTTCCAATCACCAACAAGGTATCGCCGACTTTCAGCTTTTCGTTGAGCAGATCGCCCTCGTCGGCGACGTTTCTGCGGCGCAGGCCGATCACCGACAGGCCGTGACGACTGCGGATGCGGGACTCGACGACGGTCTTACCGACAAGATCCGAATTCGCTCCCAGCATGACTTCCGCCATGCCGATTTCCTGGGATTGATCGGTAAAGTAACCCTCACCGAGTGGGAGTTCCTCCAAACTGTATTTCTGCCGAATCGTCTCCGGCGACTCAGTGAGCCTGACGATATCCACAAAAAGAATATCGTCTTCCAGAATGACCGTGGAGGTGGATGGGCTGATGATTTTGCGCGAAGGCCCGAAACGACGTTCGGTGCGCTCGATGGCGACGATGCTCGCACCGGAGGTGGTTCGCATTTCCACCTCGCCGATGGCCTGGCCGATCAGGGATGAAGCACTCGTCACCCGCACACGGTGCTCGCGGCTGGTGAGTTTGTACTCCTCCACCCAGTCGCGCAGGCTGGGCCGGCGGTTAGTCTTGCTCTCACCCTTTGTCTCGGAGGAAAGCCAGCGCCGCGCGAAGAGCATGTAGAGGATTCCCAAGGCGAGAATGGGAACGCCAAACGGAGTGAAGCTGAAGAATTGAAAACCCTCCGTATTGTGGCGCATCAATTCGCTATTGACGACCAAGTTCGGCGCGGTGCCCACCAAGGTCATCATCCCGCTGATGAGTGCCGCCATGCTCATGGGCATCATCAGGCGGCTGGCTGCCATGCCCGTGTTTTGCGCGATCCGGAGTGCGACCGGGATGAAAATCGCGATGACGCCCGTTGAACTCATCACGGAGCCGAGGATGCCCACGGCTAACATGAGTAGCACGAGCAACCGGGTTTCGCTGCTGCCAGCCTTGGCCGCAAGCCAGTCCCCGAGTCGCTGCGCCACGCCAGTCCGCACCAGCCCCTCACCAATCACAAACAGCGCGGCGATGAGCACGATGTTTGAATCGCTGAAACCCGCCAGAGCCTCACCCATGGTGATGACCCCGGTGAAGGGGAGCAGCACCAACATGATGAGCGCCACGGCATCCATCCGAGGCTTGTTGATGACGAACATCACTACCGAGGCGACGAGGAGACCAAGGACGATGAGAAGTTGGGGATTCATGGGGAAAACGAATTAGGAGAAACGTTCTAGTAAACGCCGTCGCTGTCCAGACCGATCCGTCTTCGCGTGAAGCGCAACTCTAGGAAGGTAGCTCATGAGACATCGACGCGATTACGGTGACGAAAATCACTCCACCGCTGCGAGTTCCGGCCAGAGGTGCGCTGCCATTTTCATCCCGGCCATGTAGGCATCGAGAGAGAATTTCTCGTCCGGCGAGTGCGCGTTGTCATCCGGTAACGCGAGCCCTAGCATGTAGGCGTCCGCCTTCAAGTGTTGCTTGAAAGCAGCGATAATCGGAATACTGCCACCGCCACGGACAAGCACGCATTCATGGCCGAAACCGGCTTTCGCCGCGCGCATGCAGGCCTGTGCGAGCAGGCCGGTGGGGTCTACCATATAAGGTCCGCCGCCTTGGCCTTCGGTCACCGTTAGCTTCACCGTGGGTGGGCAAATGGCTTTGAGATGCTTCTTCACTAGGGCAATGATTTTTCTCGGATCTTGGTTTGGGACGAGGCGCATGGTGATCTTTGCGCTGGCCCATGAAGGGACGATTGTCTTACCGCCTTCACCCTGATAGCCACTGGTGAGGCCGTTGATTTCAAAAGTCGGCCGCGCAGCACGTTGTTCATCCGGAGTGAAGCCCGCTTCACCGAAGAGTGCGCCGACGCCGACAGATTTACGGAATTTTGCTTCATTGAATGGCACCTTGGCCATCTGCTTGCGTTCGTAAGCGGATAGCTTCACCACGTCATCGTAGAAGCCGGGGATGGTGAAGCTGCCTTTTTTGTTGCGCAGTTGTCCGAGCATCTGGCAGAGCACCATCGCCGGATTATCCACCGCGCCGCCGAAGAGGCCGGAGTGGAGATCGCGGTCGGGACCATCCAAGCGAATTTCTAACGGTGCCATCCCTCGCAGTGAATAACATAGCGCGGGATGCTTCATGCTGGGAATCTCGGTGTCTGATACGACTAGCGCTTTGCACGCGAGTTCTTTCGCGTTTTTCGGCAAGAAATCATAGAGTGCCTTCGAGCCGACTTCCTCTTCTCCCTCGATGAGGAAATTCACGTTGCACGGAAGTTCGTTACCCGTTTTGAGCCAAGCCTCGATTGAATTAATATGGGCAAGATGTTGCCCCTTGTTATCACTGATGCCACGAGCATAGACGTTACGCCCGACTCGGCGTGGCTCGAAGGCTGGCGAGGTCCAAAGTTCCAAGGGATCTGGCGGCTGGACGTCATAGTGACCATAAACGAGGAAAGTCGGCTTCTTCGGATCCTGTTTCGGTGACTTGGCGATCACCACCGGATAGCCGGTGGTCTTGCGGATGTCCGCCTTCAAACCTGCCTTGACACAACGGTCAACCAACCACTCTGCGCAACGTTGCATATCGTCCGCATGATCCGACTGGGCGCTGATGCTAGGGATACGGGTGTAAGTGAAGAGCTCTTCGATAAAACGCTCTTCGTGAGTCACGAGATAGTCGAGGACGGCTTTCGGTGTCATGATGTGAAATTTCTAAGACTGGTTTTCTAGTGAGGCAACGAAATAAGAGGGGACGTAGAATTATTGTCAGAACCGAATGCAAAAGCGAAGACCGCGCGACGATTATGCTAGAGCGCAATGTCTTTAAGGATTGAGAAAAGTGACTGGACGCCGGGTAAACGCTAACAAAGCCTTACGCAGAGAGTCTCCAGCGAAGGACTTGAGCCACTCGCTCAACAGCGTCATCCCGAGAAGGAAGAACCCGACACCCCCAAGGATGTTGGAGAGCATGGTGAACCCGGCATTCTACTTGAAAATCAGCGCATAGAGCGCGGCGAGCAAATCCATGCCGATGAAAATCGCAATGGCGATTTCAAGGTTACGCGAACGCTTAGCTTCGATCAGGGCGAGTAAGGTTTCAACAGTTTCGCCGATGAGTGTGAGCCTACGGTCTAGCGCGGCACTTCGATCAGAAAGCTCGAAGTCCTCGGACAGGCGCACGTGGAGTTCTTCCAGATCGCAGCGATGCCATAACAAACCAGGCTTGTCATTCGGTTGGATGCGGGCGGCGGCGTGGCTGCGGGCGGCCAGCGCCGCTCCGACCAAGCGCAGTAGCGCCCGCGATGAAACCGCCATCTTACCCTGGCCGCGCAAGCTGGCGACTACAGGTTCCATGCCGTCGAGAGTCTGGGCCAAGACGGTTTCTTGTTGGGTCAGCGCGGCACTTTTCGCAAGTGCGTCTGCGACCACGGCGAGGCGAGGGATCGAAAAGTCCCTCAGATGCACAAGGCCGTTGACGTCCACGCTGTCTTCCATTGCGCCGCTTTGGATTCGGGCGGATTCCTCGACCACGTTAGTCAGTGGGTGGCTCACTCTCGCTTGAAGTTCGGCCCGCAATTCGGCTTCCTGCTTCGGAGTGGGATCCACGAGCGCGACCGCGCCCCAGCGGAATACAAAGGCGATGAGTCCGTCAGCCCGTGCGAGTTGGATCGGGTCGGTCGTGCCGCCCGCCGCCGCCGCAAGTCGGCGGTGGTCCAGTCGCTCGCCGAGCAACAAGGCGCGCATCGTCAGGAAATCGGGGGAGTTCGCTGCTCCGCTCACCAGCCCGGGACAAGAGGAAGAACCACTGGAATCACTCATCAATTTCGGTGATTAGAATAGTCCGTCATACCCGCTAACTGCGCCACGGTGCCGCGAAAAAATCACTGGGTGAATCATCGGATGTTCAGTGTTTCAGGTTGGAGTCACCCTTGCGGCACGGGTTTCACCTCGGGTTCGGCACGCCAGATCCGGTAGCGCACTTCCACCCCAGCCGGCACATAAACGACCAGTGGCAGGCGGCTGTTATAGCGTTGCAATTGCGGCTCGCCGGCAAGTGTGACGAAGCGCTCGACCTTGGGGGCGTCCGGACTCACGGCCATCAAGGTGCCAGCCATTGGCCCGATTTCCGCAAGCACGTATCGGGTAAATCCCCACCCCTCGATATTCACCGCTTGCAGATTTCCACCGAAAAAATGACGGTTCGCAGCATCCGTCTTCACCATCTTGCCGATTTGCAATTCGACTCGCAAGGAATCCTCCTGCTTGTGGGGCGGAAGCATCAACACATGGCGAATCATGCCTGCATCCGCAGGTGGGAAGGCTCTGAGATTGCGCTCCGCCTCGGACTGGGCAACCGCAGGAAAGATGGCTGCACAAGCCACAATCAAAAACAGTCCGATGGTTTTCATGATGCCTGTAAGGCTGAATTTGCTTCGCTCGACCTACAAGCCAAAATCTCTCCATCGGGTGGAAATACCTCGCTAAAAATGTCACTGGTGCGCCCCGCTCCAGCCACTCTCTTAGCGATGCTCTTCCACAAATCATCACTTCGCTGTAGGTGAATGACTTGCGGATAAAGCCACCCCCTTTTTACCCGCCTCCGGTCCGGCGACCCGCTCGTTCAACGGCCTGCACCCCAAAAGCAAATTCCTAGCAATCGCGCCAATTTTCAGCCAACCGCTATGCCCTATCCCGAGATGCTTGCTCTTTTTCACGAGTCGTCCAAAGTCTGTCTGCCATGCCCCTGCTCGACGTCCGGAATCTCACTACTCGCTTTCACACCCGCAACGGCGTCGTCCACGCCGTGGAGAACGTTTCTTTTTCTGTCGATCCCGGTGAGACGCTGGGCATCGTCGGCGAGTCCGGCTCGGGTAAGTCGGTGACCTGTTATTCGCTGCTCAACTTGATCCCCCAACCACCCGGCCGGATCCACGGAGGCAGTGCCATATTCGACGGTCTGGACTTGCTCAAACTCCCGGAAAAACAACTTCGCAACATTCGAGGCAAGCGCATTTCGATGATTTTTCAAGACCCGATGACCTCGCTCAATCCGTTCATGAAAGTAAGCGCCCAACTGACGGAACCACTCGCACTTCACGAAAATTGCCATGGCAAGGAAGCACTCCACCGGGCGATCGATGCATTGAATGAAGTCGGCATCCCGGATCCCGAAAAGCGAATCCACTCCTATCCCCACGAGTTCTCCGGCGGAATGCGCCAACGAGTGATGATCGCCATGGCTCTCATCACCCGACCGGAACTCCTCATCTGCGACGAACCCACCACCGCACTCGACGTGACCGTCCAGAAGCAGGTCCTCGACCTCATCCGCGAACGCCAGCGCGAGCTGGGCACCGCTGTCATTTTCATTACCCACGATCTAGCAGTCGTCTCGGAAATGTGCGACCACGTCAACGTCATGTATGCTGGCCGCATCGTCGAGAGCGCGCCGAAGCATGAGCTCTTCCGTCACCCGCTCCATGCCTACACCCGCTCATTGTTGAAGTCTATCCCCGCAAGCCACTCCAAGGGCGAGTTGCTTTACACCATCCCCGGCCTACCACCCGATCTATCCCATCCGGCAGCCGGTTGCGCATTTCATCCACGAAATGGCTTAGGAAAGCCTGAGCTCTGCCTCACGAAATCGTCTCCAACCCTCGACGAAATCGAACCCGGCCATTTCGCTCAAAATTGCCCCGGCTGTCTCGCGACCGCGTGATTCCACTCATCAGGAGCGCAGTTTTTTGAACAAATAATGGTGGCCCGTGCGCATCTTCGAGATTAAGAAATCGGCCTCCAGAGCACCCTTTTAATTCATCACACACAGATAAAAAACATGACAACCGAAGCCAAGTGCCCATTCAATCATACCGTCGGCGGCGGGACTTCGAACCGCGACTGGTGGCCGAACCAACTGAAGGTCGAGCTACTGCATCAGCATTCCTCGAAATCCGATCCTATGGGCGATGCCTTCAACTATGCTGAGGACTTCAAAAGTCTCGACCTAGCAACACTGAAACAAGATCTCGCCGCGCTGATGACCGACTCGCAGGACTGGTGGCCTGCAGACTTCGGTCACTATGGCGGCTTGTTCATTCGCTTGGCGTGGCACAGTGCTGGCACTTACCGCACCGGTGATGGTCGTGGCGGCGGAGGTCGAGGCCAGCAGCGTTTCGCACCACTCAATAGCTGGCCGGACAATGTGAGCCTCGACAAAGCTCGTCGCCTGCTCTGGCCAATCAAGCAGAAGTATGGTCGCAAAATTTCATGGGCCGACCTGATGATCCTCGCGGGGAACGTCGCCCTCGAATCGATGGGCTTCAAAACTTTCGGTTTCGGTGGCGGCCGCGAGGATGTGTGGGAGCCGGATCAAGATGTCTACTGGGGCAAGGAAACCAAGTGGTTAGGTGGCGATATTCGCTACGCGCATGGTTCCGCAGGAGTTGCTAAGGATGGTGCGGTGGTCGTGACCGACGACACTGCAGATGGAAATACTCACGGACGTCATTTGGAAAATCCATTGGCAGCAGTGCAAATGGGCCTGATTTACGTCAACCCTGAAGGTCCAGACGGCAATCCCGATCCGATCGCCTCCGCAAGGGACATCCGCGTGACCTTTGCCCGCATGGCGATGAACGACGAAGAAACAGTGGCACTCATCGCCGGTGGTCACACCTTCGGTAAAACTCACGGTGCCGGCCCAGCATCCCACGTCGGACTCGAGCCTGAAGCGGCCGGCCTTGAAGAGCAAGGCATGGGCTGGAAGAGCAGCTTTGGCACCGGCAAGGGCGCAGACGCGATCACGAGCGGACTGGAGGTCACCTGGACCACCACTCCCACCCAGTGGAGTAATAATTACTTTGAAAACCTCTTCGGCTACGAATGGGAACTCACCAAAAGCCCAGCAGGCGCGCAGCAATGGCGCCCGAAAAATGGCGGCGGTGAAGGCACCGTGCCCCATGCGCATGACACCTCGAAGCGGATCGCCCCCTCCATGCTGACCACGGACATCGCCCTGCGTGCCGACCCCGCATACGAGAAAATTTCACGGCGCTTCTTGGCAAACCCCGATCAGTTCGCTGACGCGTTCGCACGTGCCTGGTTCAAGCTAACCCATCGCGATATGGGTCCACGTGTGCGCTACCTCGGGCCAGAAGTTCCAGCGGAAATCCTCATCTGGCAGGACCCGGTCCCAGCAGTGAATCACCCGCTTATCGATGCGCAGGATATCGCCTCACTCAAGGCGAAGATCCTGGCATCCGGCCTGAGCATCTCTCAATTGGTGACCACCGCTTGGGCTTCGGCATCGACCTTCCGTGGCTCCGACAAACGCGGCGGTGCTAACGGCGCGCGCATCCAACTCGCCCCGCAGAAATATTGGGCCGTCAACCAGTCGGCCAATCTCGGCAAGGTGCTCGATTCGCTCGAAGGCATCCGAAGCACGTTCAATGGTGCCCAGTCGGGCGGAAAGCAAATTTCACTCGCAGATCTCATCGTTCTGGCTGGTTGCGCCGGCATCGAGCAGGCCGCTAAAAATGCCGGTCAAGTGGTGACCGTTCCCTTCATCCCGGGACGCATGGATGCCTCGCAAGAACAAACCGACGTCGACTCCTTCTCCGTGCTCGAACCCATCGCCGACGGTTTCCGTAACTATTTGAAGACCAAGTATTCGGTCTCGGCCGAGGAGCTATTGGTCGACAAGGCACAATTGCTCACCCTCACGGCACCGGAGATGACCGTGCTTGTCGGTGGCATGCGTGTCCTAGAAACCAGCCAATCCCAGCACGGTGTTCTCACCAAGCACACCGCCGCACTGACCAACGACTTCTTCGTCAACCTGCTCGACATGGGCACCGAGTGGAAGCCGCTCTCAAAAGACGAGGATGTCTTCGAAGGCCGCGACCGCAAATCGGGCGAACTGAAGTGGACCGGCACGCGTGTCGATCTCCTTTTCGGCTCAAATTCCCAACTTCGCGCCTTGGCGGAAGTTTATGCGACTTCGGACTCACAAACCAAGTTCGTGCACGACTTCGTGGCCGCGTGGAATAAGGTGATGAATCTGGATCGCTTCGACCTCGCATAATCCCGGCCGCAAGGCCTAAAAAAGCGCACCCGGCTCCCAATCCGGACCGGGTGCGTTTGATGTTGTGGATCGTGCCGCGTCTCTCAAACCTCTGAAATCCAGCACAATGCTTGATTTTGCATCAAAAAAGCTGGGCTGAGAAATATTCGTGCAAAGCAAAGACGATTTAGGCTAGAAATCACACAACACCTTCGTTTTAACAAAATGCCTCGCGTCACCATCACCGTCCCTGAAAAGAATGCCCAACCTTATCGCTTCCAGTTAGACCGCCAAGTGGTCTCCATGGGGCGCGGCAGTGAGAATGATATCGCGATCGATTCCGGCTCGGTTTCCGTGACCCATGCGGAAATGCGGCGGATTGAGGGTGGTTACGAGCTGCACGACGTCGGATCGACCAATGGCATTAAACTCGACGGCGTGCGCTACGAGGTGATTCCCTTGCGGAGCGGTGCAACCGTCAAAATCGGCGATGTGGCATTTGATTTCATGCTCTCGGAGGAGGAAACCGAAGCTCTCGCCCGGGAGAAACCCCAAGAACCGTCTCCCATCACGCGTGAGTCTGAGCTGATGGCCGCTCCCAAGCCCAATCGTTCCACTTACACGCCTCATGAATCTAGCAAAATCAGCGTCGGCGCGACGCTGATGTTTCTCATTCTGGCAGCAGCGGCATTTTTCACCGGTCTCGCAGTGCGCCATCAAAAGGACACCCGCGGCTCGTTGATCGAAGCGATCAAAATGCGTGCTGCGGCAAGTTCCACCCCGGCGATTCCTCTCAAGCCGCTTGAGGTGCCAGCGGCGAAATAGAACGACGCTTCCGTTCACCACGCCTTCTCTCCCCGTCCATCGCAGGGCAGCCATAACAGTCCCACGGACTGCACTTTCACATCGGTCTTCGTCGGTTTGATGGATTCTGTTTCTAGCGGGAGTGACGCGGCGTCGAGGGCTTCAGTAAGTTTCGCGATACCCGCTTCGAGCTCAGCCTGGATCGCTTCAATTTCTTCCGTCACGCCTTCCACTTTGGCCTCAGCGTTCGCGACATCTTGGTGCTGCTTGTAAGCACCGGTCGCCTTGCCGATCGATGAGGTGCCGCGGCTGATTGAACCCAGCCCCGCTTTACGCCCGAAGACGGCTCCAAGAATCCCTCCCAGCACAGAGACGCCCGCTTGCATCGCGGCAGAGCTGGACTCCGCTTTCTCCTTGGAGAGTTGGCCTTGTGCCGTGCGCAACCGGGTTTCGAGGGTGGTGACTTTTTTGGCAGCAGCATCCCGCAGTTTATCGATTGCGGCATCCCTCAGCTCGCGGGCTTGGTGGACGATACGGGCACGGAAGTCTGCCTCGCTCTCCGCAAGTTTGGAATACGCCTTGAGTGACGGGCAGGCGAAAATATCCGCTCGCTCGTTGCGATAGAGCCACTCGGCGAAATCTTTTTCCACCTGTTTGTAGTTCGCGATATTCATCGCGAATCCTGGGAGTTCGGCAAATCCTGCACCAGCGAGTGGTTCGCTATCTTTTTCATCCAGCTTCAAAGGCGGTGGCAACATGGTTTCCCAATCGATCCCGGTGGCAGTGATCGGATTCACGAGGCGCACGGTGCGACTTCCATCCAGATCAGCTTTGGCCGAGGAGAAATGGACCACTCCAATCCGTAACAGATGCGGTTGATAGATAATGTCATCACCCGCTCCCGCCGCTGGCACGAAAATCTCGGTGATACCAGTGCCCACGTTCGGGCGCGAGGCTGGCGCAGCAGCGGGCCTGGAATTCATGCCGGGCATCCCCATTGGATTCGCCTCGGTGCCTTGCGCGGGAGTGGTGGCTTTCATGAAGTCCCCGCGCTTCGGATCCATCAGTAACTTGATCTGGCTGCGAGTGAGCGGGCCGGTGAGATAACTCATCACCCAACGGACATGGAACAACACCGGAGCATCCTCGTGGACGTTGTTCATGAGGAAAATCCGGTTGCCGAGACCGGAGATGAGCCTCTCCATCGAAGCGCGGTCGAACTTGGCATTCTGCGAGCCAGCGGCACCTTCGAGCCCATCGAGCACACGCAGTTTATCGCGCTCCGTCTGCAAGCGCCCAAGAAACCAGGTCCCAATGTTAGAAAGTGCCTTGTAGTCGAGATCCACCGGGTTTTGCGTAGCTAACAAGCACCCCAGACCGAAGGCGCGGCCTTGTTTGAGCAAGGTCATCATCGGCCGCTTGGACGGCGGATTGGCGGTCGGCGGTAAGTAACCAAAAATTTCGTCCATGTAGAGCAGCGCCCGCAGCGAGGTGGTGCCGTTTTGCGAACGCATCCAACCGAGCATCTGATTCAGTAAAAGGCTGACGAAGAACATCCGCTCGGTATCGCCGAGATGGGCGATGGAAAAGATCGAAATACGCGGCTTGCCCGAAGGTGTGTGCAGCATCTTCGCAATGTCCAGTGGCGGTCCTTCCAGCCAGGTTGCAAATCCGGGCGAAGCTAGCAGGTTGTTAAATTTAAGCGCCAACACTTGGCGTGATTTCTCCGGCATGAATGACTCCAGATCGATCACTCCGACCTTGTCGAAATTGGGCTTCTGGATATGGCGAATCAGTGTTTCCAGGGTCACATTTTGCTCGGCTGCCCACGCGTGTTGGAAAATCGCTGACACTAACACCGCCTCTGCGCTCTGGATCGCATCGGCATTGACGCCCACCAATGACAGCAGTGAGGAAACCGTGCTCTCAACTCGCTCGCCGAGTAGCTCGGCATCATCCATGATTTCGAAAGGCGGAACTTCTAATGAACTTAAAATGGACACAGGAATCCCCGCCTTGCTGCCGGGGGTAAAAATGTTGATGTCCACCTTCTCGCGGAGTTGGGTGATACGCTCTGGATTTTGACCCCAGTCGGCGAGGCCCGTTTTCCACATTTCCGCAGTCTGTGCGGCGTGTTCGTCCGGTGTGATGCCCTTCTTGGTGGCGTCGTCCTCATTGATCCACGGCCGGAAGCTCTTCGCATCCAAATCGGGAAACATGAGTAGCAAGTTTGCGATGTCGCCCTTAGGGTCGATGATGATCGCTGGGATGTTATCCATCGCAGCTTCTTCTAGCAGCGCGAGGCAGAGCCCGGTTTTTCCCGAGCCGGTCATACCAAGCACCACGCCATGGGTGACTAGGTCCTTCGAGTCGTAGAGGATCAAATCATCCTGCACTTTTCTGGCCTCCGGATCGTAGCTACGTCCGAGGTAAAACTGACCGAGTTTTTCGTAATCCGTGGAGGAAATGCTCATGGTGCCCCCATGCTGCAAGGCCGGTCGCAAAACTCCAGCTCGAACATTTTCTACTGAGTAAATTCCTGCTACAGATTCAAGCTCTGGATCGCAGCGGTGATGACCGGGTCTTGCCAAGCATCAATCTTCTTTCGCTCCTCGGGATCGAGGGTGTCGAGTTGACAACGTTTTAAAAAATCACTTCGACTAGATTCGTCGATCACCACAGCGAGATCTGGCGTGATCCCCTTGCGGTGCGGAGTATTTCCGGACGGAGTGTGATAGGTGGCAATGGTGAGACGCAACGCAGTGCCGCCGCCCATGGGAATGATGTTTTGCACGGAGCCCTTGCCGTAACTCAACTCGCCGACGACGGTGGCCCGTTTTAAATCCTGAAGCGCGCCAGCCGTTAGTTCAGAAGCAGAGGCGGACATCCGATCCAGCAGGACGACGATCGGATAGTCACGCTTCCTACGCTGGCGATCCGGGGTCCTCATCGGCTCTGCGGACTCCCCTTCCCGGCCGCGGGTGGTGACGACTGCCGTGAGAGGCGGCAGGAAAAGTCCGAGGATTTTCACCGTCTCGTTCAAGTCGCCACCACCGTTCTGGCGGAGGTCAAACATGAGAGATTTCATGCCCGCGTCTTCGAGTTCATCGAGGGCGGCTTCCATTTCACGGGCACAACTATTTCCGAAAGTGGCGAGACGCACATAGCCAATTCCTGCTTCCTTGTTCCAGAGTCTCGATTCCGCGACCGAACGTTCTGCGACGAAGCGATGGACGAGGGGAACCTCGATTGGCTGTGGTGCCGCAGGTGACTTGAGCTGAAGCCGCGTGGTCTCACCAGCCGATCGACGCAGGGGGTCGATGAGTCCGGAGAAATCCATGCCTGCGGTTTTTCGCCCATCGATTTCCAAGAGCGCGGACCCAGGAAGCACTCCTGCAACTGCCGCCGGACTGAGCGGAGAAACAGCGGCGATGTAGGGACCGTCATCGCGCAGGCCAAGCGTGACGCCAAGCGAGGGCAACTCCGGATTCAAATCCTTGTGCTCCTGCATCTGCCGGGCCATTTCCGGATGGATGAAAGACGAGTGCGGATCGAGACTCGCAAGCACGCCTTCAAGCGCGTGGTTGACGAGGCGTTCGTAGGCGAGTCGATCAGCATCCGGGTGGCGCTTGCGGACGGTTTCTAGCACTTCCACAAAGCGTTCAATCGCCGGATAGGCCGCCTCATCCGCATCGGGAAGAGCGGCTGGAGCAGCCGAGGCAAGCGTGCTGATTCCACAGAGTGTACAGAGGAGTTTCATGAATGAAGGAGTAGCACGCGGGATGCGAAATCAGAGAAGGAAATCTACGGACTCTCACAAGAAATCAATTTGTGAAGCACATTCTTTTTTATGTTTGGGGTTGCGGCAAACCGGGTTCTGAGTAGTTTGTTGCGACTGCTGTGTGCGCCCATTTTTGGTAGCTGGCCCGAACCGATATGATTGAACCGGGGTCATCTTCCAACGTAATATGTCATGCCTTTTTAGGAAGACGGAAAAGCGATGGACGACCCCACTTATTGAGTTTACGGAACGTGGCTCACAGCGCCAAGGACGGCACAGCGGTTTCCCTTTTCCCCACCCCTTCTTCGGAAGGGTCACGCCCGAAAATCCACTCCGTGAGCGAGCAATCTTGAGGCTGGGTGTCGAAGTCCTTGCGTCAATTCCCCATGCCCGGCATCGTTTCACGCGTGACGCGATTTACGGTATTAGGCAGCGGCAGTGGAGGAAATGCGGCGGTCGTCGAATGCGACGGACTGCGCTTGATGATCGATGCGGGGTTGAGCGCCAAGCAGTTGTCGCTGCGATTGCAGCAGGTCGGGATTGATCCGGCTTCATTGGACGGGATTCTGCTGACTCATGAACACGGCGATCACGTCCGGGGCTTGAAGGTTTTTCTCAAGCAAAATCCCATGCCGGTGTTCACCACGCAGGCAACGGCTCGCGTGGTGCGAGAGTCGGGCATCGAGGGGGGAACTTGGAAGTATTTTGAAGCAGGGCAGGTTTTTGCCATCCACGGCGTCTCCGTGGAGACCTTTGCGATCCAACACGATGCAGTGGATCCGGTGGGGTTCGTACTGGAGCACGACCGTCGGCGCTTGGGGTTTCTTTCTGACGCTGGATTTGTCACCCGCAGCATGACGGAACGACTGCGAAGGCTGCATGGGCTATTCGTGGAGGCCAACTATGACGAAAGTCTGTTGGAAGCAGACACCAAGCGCCCATGGTCGACGAAGCAGCGGATCAGTTCACGGCACGGGCATCTCTCCAATACCCAAGTGACCGAATTGATCCGCGACATTGCCCACCCCGCACTGGGGCGGGTGGTGCTGGGCCATTTAAGTTCGGACTGCAATCAGCCGGAAATCATCCTGACGAGATTGCGAGAGTGCTTGGCTGAAATGGGGCACCCACAAGTTGGCCTGCATTGCGCCTGCCAGAGTGAACCAACGGATTGGTTCCATTTCTAACTCCCCAATGAAACAACAACCCGCTCAACACGCACGATTCTTTAAATTTCTCCGTGCTTTACCGATCCTTGGTCTGTGCGTAGCCCTAGGATGGAATTTTCTCAAGCAGCGCGAAGAACCCCATCCCTCGCCGTCGGAACCCACTGCAAAAATTGTCAAAACCGCCTACACGACTGGCGAGCCATCACCCGATGGGATCGGAAAATTCTTCCATGGGCGGGAGATCGCCCATGTGATGGGACATCCAGCAATCGGCTGGTTAGAACGCGACGAGCGCGAGCGCGAAGAAGCGCCGAGTCGTACCATCGACGCCTTGGAGCTCTCCCCAGATGCGGTGATTGCAGACCTAGGCGCCGGATCGGGGTATTACTCGTTTAGGATCGCGCCCAAGGTGCCGCGAGGCAAAGTCATGGCAATCGACATCCAGCCGGAGATGTTGGATTTTCTGAAATCACGCTCCGCAGAACTTGGAATCGTGAACGTCATTCCGCATCTTGGGACGGTAGATGATCTCCAACTCCCACCCGCATCGCTGGATGCGGCATTGTTAGTCGATGCCTATCACGAATTTTCACACCCCGCCGAAATGCTGGATTCGCTGTTTCGCTCACTCAAGCCAGGTGGCAAGGTATTCCTCCTCGAGTTTCGGGCAGAGGATCCGCGCGTCCCGATCAAGGCCTTGCACAAAATGACCGAGGTGCAAGCCAGACTCGAGCTTGAGACTGCTGGATTCCGCTTTGTTTCGAATCGCCGTCAGCTGCCGTGGCAACATTTCATGGTGTTCGAGCGTCCGCTGAAGGACTAGTCTTTGAAAACAGGAAATGCCTGATCCGTCGGGCGAAGTTTAGCGGGTGGCTCGATTTGAAATGAACCCGTATCACCGAGTTGATACGACCCGTAAGCAATGGGAATAACCGTCAGCAGCAGCGCGGGTTCATCGTCGTTGATGATTTTCGAAACGTGTACCACGGCTGCACAATTGGGACTTTTTTTCACCCCCAAGATATCGCCGACCTTGAACGAGCTGGCGGCTTCGGTTTGATGAGTCGGGAAAATATACTCGATAAACACCGGGTATGGCATCGGCTTGGTGAAGTCGTCCGGCTTCACCAATGCCTGCGCCCGGATGACGATTCCGGGATTCAGGAAATCGCCGGCACCCAGCAGTCTAACTTTTTCCACTTGATAGTCTCCCTCGACGTAAGTCAGCAAGAGCGGCCGATCAAAGTTTGTCAGATAGTTTCGCATCAGCAGCGAGTTCGCGCGGACCCGCTGCTCCTCGGTGTAGCCGAAATAGCGCTTGTAGAGTTCCTTGGCGGCAAGAGCATTGCCATTCGGCACGTCGAGCACGGTGTAGCGTTTTAAAACAGGCAACCGACTGAGTTTTCCAAGGATTTGATAGTTTCGCGGATTTTCCGGGTTACCGAAAATTTGCAAACACACAAACCAACTGACCACCGCGAAGCAAAGGGCCAAGGCATTCGCCAAAACCCACCAAAAGTAGGCAGGTCGGCGCGGTGATGGCTGTTCGGCGATGCGGGGCACAGTGGATTCTTCAATTAAGGAGTGCCACAGGCTTCACCATCGGGAACCGCATGAACTCCCGGCTCTTCGTCAGCCGCCTCAAATGAGGTGCCACAACCACAAGACCGGGCGGCCTTCGGATTGTGAATTTTAAAACCTGCATCCGTCAGATCATCCGAGAAGTCGATCTCACAACCGCGTAGCCGCTCGAAGCTATCTGCCGCCACGATCACTCGAGCTTTGCCCGAGACCACGACTTCGTCACCCGGCTCGGGAGCCGCGACCTTCATTTCATATTGCCAGCCCGCACAACCGCCGCGGCGGACGGCGAGACGTAGGCCTGCTTCAGGAGAATTTGCGCGGCTTGCAAGAAGTTTTCCAAGTTCGTCGACGGCTTTGGTAGTGATGCTAATCATGTTTCGACGCCCAACCTAGATGCATTCCCACAGATTTGAAACTGGAAATCCAAAGAAGCGTGGAATCCACCCATTCCCCCGCGCGCCAAGTCTTCCGGACTGGGAAAATCCCCATCAAGTCAAATCGGCAAAAAGGTCTTGACCTGTTCTCGCTGCGACTCTTCATTCCGCGCCGCCTGAGATTTTTCGCAGTGCCCCTAGACTAGTTGAGGTGTATCCTCATTTCTGACCCAAGCGCATTTATTCCATGTCTTCATCCAAACCTTCTCCCAAGAAAATCGTCGTCAAACCCAAGGTCACGGTTCCCGCGGCGGCAGCGCCCAAGAAGGCTTCCAAGGAGGTCGCCCCGGCGAGTGAGAAGAAGAAAGTAAAGCCCGTGATCGTCGTTCCAGCGCCCAAAGCATCCACCAAGCCTATCGTGAAAGTGCCGCTGAAGACGGAGAAGCCAACTGCCAAGCCTGTGGTCGATGCCAAGCCCAAGGCACCTGCCAAGCCGATCCCCGAAGCCAAACCCAAGGTCGCTGACAAAGCACCCGCCAAGGCCGAAAAGGAAACGAAAGTCCAAGTCGATACCAAGGCCGCCGCCAAAGTCCCGGAAGCCCCCAAGCGCCGGATTGACACTCCTGAAATCCAGGAAAAAATCCGGGAACTCATCAAGCTTGCTAAGGAGCAGGATTATCTAACCTACGACGACATCAATGAGATCCTACCCAATGACCTCGTCGATCCCGATGACGTCGAGGCGATCATGGAGCGTCTCCGGAATATGGAGTTCGACATCATCGACGCCTCCGAGGTGGACCGCTACAAGGACAAGAAACGCGACGAGGGCGATGGCGACGAAGAAGATGTCAAAGCTGACCAAAAACTCGACATTCTCGACGACCCCGTCCGGATGTATCTTAAGCAAATGGGCCAAGTTCCCCTGCTCACTCGCGAACAGGAAGTCGAAATTTCCAAACGCATCGAGGACGCGGAAATCGAGGTTGCCAAACATCTCCACCTCTTCGGATTCGTCACCGATTCCTACCTTGAACTCGCCGACAAGCTCAACAAAGGCAAGGAACGCTTCGACCGCGTGATCCTCGACAAGAAGATCGAATCCCGCGAGCGCTACATGAAAGGTCTACCGAAACTTTGTGATCAGCTCAAGCAGTTGCACCACGAGAACGACGACCTTTTTCGCCAACTTTCCGCCAAGAATCCCCGCAGCAAAAAGAAGCTCGAGGAGGAATTTCAGAAAAACATTCAAACGCTCAACCGCGTTTTCACCCGTTTCTACTACAAACAGAAAGTCGTCGAAGACTTCTGCGAGCAAGTAGACGAATACATGCAGAAGTTCTGGAAATACGGTCGCAAGCTGCAGACCGACCCTGAGGACAAGGAATTCCTCACCAAGTTGCGGGAAATCCAACAACGCACTTGGCATACCTTGGAAACCTTCGAGGAGTCTAATAAGCAACTTCGCCATTGGCTCAAGGAAGCCCTCAAGGCAAAGACCGAGATGGTCGAGGCCAACCTTCGCCTCGTGATTTCCATCGCCAAAAAATACACCAATCGCGGACTCTCCTTCCTCGACTTGATTCAAGAAGGCAACATGGGCCTGATGAAAGCGGTCGAGAAATTCGAATACCGCCGCGGCTATAAGTTTTCCACCTACGCCACTTGGTGGATTCGCCAAGCGATTACCCGCTCAATCGCCGACCAAGCGCGAACGATTCGGATCCCAGTACACATGATCGAGACGATCAACAAGCTGATGCGCGTGCAAAAGCAGCTCGTCCAAGAATACGGCCGCGAGCCTTCCCCAGAGGAAATCGCCGAGGAAATTCACCTTCCCGTCGAGCGCGTCCGCGCCGTCTTGAAAATGGCCCAACAGCCGATTTCTCTCCAAGCACCGGTCGGAGATTCCGACGACACTTCCTTCGGTGACTTCATCGAAGACAAGGCTGCCGATAATCCGATGGAGGAAGCCGGCTTCTCGATGCTCAAAGACAAAATCAAGGACGTGCTCGACACCCTCACCGAGCGCGAACGCGAAGTGCTCGAACAGCGTTTCGGCCTCAAAGACGGCTACAGCCGCACCCTCGAAGAAGTCGGTCGCCAGTTCCAAGTGACCCGCGAGCGGATTCGCCAGATCGAAGCCAAGGCCCTACGGAAAATGCGTCACCCGACGCGGATCCGCAAACTCGAAGGCTTCATCGAACTGCCGGGAGCTTAACTCAAGGGCCGTGGACCATTTCCACCGATCTTCTCGGGATGGTGTTTACCGACTCAAGGTAACAGCGTTACGTTGGACTCCGCTGCTCCCGATCGCAGTGGCGGCGGTGAATTTACGGGAATGGCGGATGGTCAACCGGGTTTGACTTGCGATGAGATCAAGGTCGGGCAGGCTCGGCCACGAGCGGTCGGCATCCTCCAACGCTCCGAAGGCGACCAGCCGACTGTTTACGTCCTCCACGTCGAGCCGTTATCCGGGATAGCCCCAGAACACGCCACGTGCGCGTATAATTTTCACTGAAGGCGCTCTAACATTGATTAATCGGCTCGACGGGGAATCGCACACGGATAAATTCCCCGTGGGTAGCGAAAAAATTAAATTTCATGAAAAAAACCAATTCCCGATTTTTCCTCGCCGCGCTGGCGACCGCTTTCTCGATCGTTTCCGGCGAAGCATTTGCGCTGATGAATGCAGAGAACCAAGGCCGCTGGAATAAACCGTGCACGGAGGGACCGGATGCGGAGGTGCCGGGTTTCCTAGTGAACATGGGGCCGACAGGCGCAAGGGGTATCCTGAAGGAGCGCTCTTATGTGGTGAAGTATATTTTCGCCAAATCCCCGGCCAAGGGTTTGCTTGAG
>JANPAU010000269.1:0-16374 GCA_031430055.1 Akkermansiaceae bacterium
GGTTCCTGGAAAGAACCGGCGTATTAACTATTTTCCAAAGGTGAAATCGACGCCTTTGCGGCTCCAGCCCTTGATGATGTCTGCTTCAAGCTGCTCAAAAGTGCGGCCATCTAGCAAGAGATCGAGCGGGGCGTCTCCATCTTTAGTCTCATGAAGTTTTTTGAGGAACGCTTTGATCCGCTTGGCGTCACCCTCGCCATCGAGATAGAGGAAGTAGGTGGTGATGAGCAAGCCGCAGCCGTAGTTGATTTGGGGATCTTCTAAAAATTCCGAGTAATCCTGAAGCATGAATGTCTTGAGGGCGGGGAGGCTGATCTTGGTGCCGAGGGCGCGGCCACCCATGTCCTTGGATCCGTAGCCGGTGGCATAGTCGAAGATATCCTTGATGTTTCCACGCACCGCATACGACCCAGCCCGATAGGGAGTGATCGCGATGAATTCCGCGATGCCCTCGCTGAACCAGCCCATGGATCCCTTGTTATAGTATTGGTTGGGGGTGATCTGGTGGGTGAGTTCGTGGGGGAGAGTCTTGCTGCTTTTGTCCCGGTCTAGCATGTAGCCGCTGCCGACGGGGCGCACACCCAGACTGGTGAGCGGCACCATCACCACGCCGCGGCCACTGATGAAGACGCCGGCGCTCGAGGGTGGCCCGCCTGCTTTGACGTAGTCGGAGAATTCTTCGAAGAGCAGGATGAGATGTTTGCCATCGGTTTTTTTACCGCCGTTGATGCCAAGCGGTAGGCTGCGGCAGTAGAGATGGGTGGCCTCAAACATGACGGCGAAGCCTTTGACGACGGATTGTGCTAGGCGCACGTCGCAGACATAGCGGTAGTTCGCGCTCTCATAAACGAAGCGTTTTTTTTCAGTGTCTTCCTCCACGGTTTTCACCTCCGGGTCTTCGCTGAATTTGATGCGCTCAGGCCACGGGGCGTCGAAATTCAGTTCGTCGTTAGATTCCGGTGCCGCTTTGGTAGCGGGTGTGGGAGCTTTGTTAGGAGTCGAAGTTGCGGCAAGCAGAGCCCGGTTTTTCTCCACGTATTCACGGTCGGGTTGCGAGAGCTTCTCGAGCGGGAAAGGGACTTCCCGGCCGTTGGCCAGCTTGAGGACGACATTGCCCCCGCTGCCGCTCAGCAACTCAGCCTCGATTTTACGATCTTGGACATCCGTCCACGTGCGTGTCTCGAAAGCCCACGCGAGGCTGCTGATGCTGAAAAGAATCGGAAAGATGCGCATGGCGGGGGACATTAAGGACGAAAGCTTGTAATGCCAGTTTCAAATCTCGACTGCATGAGGTAAGGCATTATTTGGAGATCTTGATCCGGGCGGGGACGTCCTTGATGGGGATACCTGCCTTGGTGAGGGAGTCCCAGACCTTGAGCAGGCGTTCGAGTGGGATGTCCTTGTCCGCTTCCAGCTCGAGTTTGCGTCCGGGATTTTGTTTTTGGTAAGCGGCGAGGTATGACTCGAGCAAGCCCTCTGGCACCTTGAGGGAGTCGAGAGTGATGTTCCCAGCAGCGTCCAAGGCGATGGTGGAGCGTATGTCTGCAACCGTGCCTGAGGGAATCTCGCGGACGGTGGGTAGCTCGATGCTGAGCACATCACGCGGTTTTTTAAACGCCGTGGAGACGATGAAAAACACTAACAGGACGAAGAGGATATCGATCATGGGAATGACCGCCACTTGGCTGCGAGTGGTTTTAAGACGGTGGAAACGCATGGTGGATCACGAGTGAGGAGTGGGCTTCTCGCAGGCGGAAGTGAGATCAGTGAGCACCGACTCCAAGCGCCCGGTGAGTGTCTCGATGCGGCGGATGAAGTAGCCATGGGCGATCACGCAGGGCACGGCGATGGCGAGGCCAACGATGGTGGTGGTGAGCGCCTCGGAAATGCCGCGGGCGATGGCGAGGTGGTCCGAGTTATCACCGAGGCCTTGGAAAATTCTCACGAGCCCGGAAGCCGTGCCGAGAAGTCCTAGCAGCGGCGCGATGGTGATGATGGTATCCAGCACAGAGATTCCAGCGTGAAGGTGCACGGTCTCTTCGCGAGCGGCGGATTCCACGGCGTGGGTGATTTCGCTGCGTGGTTTGCCTTGGTGCTTAAGAACCACGGCGGCGAGTCGGGCGAGGGTGCTTTCGCCTTGGGTGAGTTTATGGGTGAGAGGCTCCGTATTTCCCGTGACCAAGCGGGGTTGGAACTGTGCAAGCTCGCGGACGAGCGCTGGAGGCACTACCCGGCTGCGGGAAAGCGAGAGGGATTTGTAAATGATGGCCATCAGCCCGGCGATGGAGGTGAGGCCGAGCGGGATCATAAAGACGCCGCCTTTTTCGAGGAAATCCCAAGCGACGCGGAGGCCGCCCATTTCAGTTACTGCGGAGACAAGCCCCAAGGTATCGATAATCATGGTGAGTTAGAAATAGAAGTTGAAGATGAGTTCGAGCGGTTCCTTTTCGAATTCCTGTTTCAAGGAAGCGGGCATTGCGGGGATTTCCGCGTCGCGGATGGAGCTGAGGGTGAAGCCTTTTTGGATCTCGCCAGTTTCCATGCTACCGACGAATTGGACCGTGCGGACTTTTCCGCTGGTTTCGATAAAGAATCGCACCGTTAGAAATCCCGGAGTGATGAAATCCCGGTGGCGTACGCAGTTTCGCTGCCACTCGAGCTCGACGGCGCGGCTGATGATGGCTTGGTAGCGCCCGAGTGCGGTGTCGGTCACATTCAGAGCGCTGCGGCCCGTTCGGGAAATGGAGCCGACGATGGCGGTCTTGCGTTGGTAGCCGCGGAATCCGGGGTCGTTGGCGGGCTTGGCAGCCGGAGGTTTGGGGAGCTCTGTGGGGGCGGGGGCTTGTTTGCCTGGTTTGGCCTGCTTCGGCGGGGTGGGTTTGATTTCGTTTTTCGGCGGGGCATCCAACGGAACAGGGACGTCCACCGGATTTGGGCCTTCCATCAACGCATCGCGCGGGGGAGGGGCAGATTGCAACGCGTCTTTGCCGGGGGATTCAGAATTTTCGCCGGGGGCAGGATTGTCCGCGAGGGACGGATCTGGCATCGGGACAGGGGGCGTGGGAGTCGGAGTGACCGAGTTTTGGGGCTTGGCGGATTGGCTGCTGGCGAGGCTGCCGTCTTCGTATCGGCTCTCGGTGGTTTCTAAATCTGCGGAGTTTCGTGGCTCGACTCCCTTCTGTGACGGCAGCGGCGGTGCGGCGGCATCCGGGGCGCGGTCACTGGTGGCAAGCGTGTCCCGCTCGCCGATGAAAGACGGTTTCTCGGGTGGAGTCGCCGCTTGGTCCTCGGTCGTCCGGGCAAATGCCGGCCTAGCGGGCGCGGCGGGCGGCGGTGCGGGCTGGCTCATGCCGACGATCGCGTCCGGGAAAATCATCACTGTCGTCTCCTGCGGCGGGGGTGGAGGCACCGGCTGATTTTTGCGGAATTGCTGCGATTTCAACGATGCTAGCCCTGCTAACAGCAAGATTCCCGTGTTCAGCAATAATGACAGCCCGAGCGCGAGTGCCCAAAGGCGCCCGTCCTTCCTGCACAAGGCTGATGCTGACTCACTCGCTGACAACGCTGCGAACCTTGCCGGAAATTTCCTCGGACGCAACACGCGATCTCGACCGCAACAATCACTCAGATGGAGGGTAGCGACTCGTGAATGACTGATCACCATGAGAAATTTCGAGTCCCTATGTTTCCATTCCGTCACCCAAAATTCATGTGTCGGCGAATGTCACTGACTAATTTGTCACATGACGATTTCGTCGCAATGAAGAAGTAGCGTGTAACGATACACTTTGGATCTTACGGCACCGCGCACACTGGCGATATCACTAACACGTTAGCCGCAACACCCCCACAATACATCCATGAAAAATACAATTATACTCGGAATGCTCACCTCACTGGGTTTTCTCTCAACCGCATCCGCAGCAACGCTATTTGGCGTCACGACTGATAACAGCCTTATCAGCTTTGACTCTTCCGCCCCTTCGATATTCCAGACTTCTGTCACGATCACCGGATTATTCGATGCCGACGGCACGACACCGAATTCAAACGGATCTATTCTCAATTTGACGGTTCGTCCTGGAGCGAATTCAAGAAATTTCCAGCTCTGGGCTATCGATAACAATGCCAACATTTACACCATCAATTTAGGTGGGGCAGCAACGCTGGTTTCTGCAGGTTTTAATCCTGCAGGTTTTGCGGCCGGATTCGCGCATGATCCGTTCAATGACAACTTCGTTTATGCGGGTGACAACGCGGAAAACTTTTCGCTTTCATTCACAGGATCAGCTACTGCCAATCCGAATCTCACCTACGCGGGCGGCGGCGCGGCTTCCATCTTCGGCCTCGGAATCGATCCGGATTTTGGGACGGTTTTTGCGGTTGATGCCGTGAACGACAGTCTATCGACAAGTTTCGACCCGAATTTCCCCGGTGCTAGCGAGCTGACGATCGTCGGCGGCTTGAATATGGACGTCGCATCCTTTGGTGGACTCGCCGTGGACTTCGACGGTAACCTCTTCGCCTCTCTCTCGACCGACGGCATTTCTTCCGGCTTTTATTCGGTCAACAAATCCACTGGCGAAGCCTCACTCATCGGCAATTTCACCACTGGTCTCTCCGCCATCACCGCCGCCCCCACCCCTGTCCCGGACGGCGGCACGACGTTCGCGCTTCTCGGAGGCACACTCGCGGGCCTCGGTCTTCTTCGTCGGAAGCAGCGCCATGCGTGAAGTGCATTGCGGCAGTGAAGGATGGGCGTGCTCGCCTTCTTCGCCGCTGCGGAGCCTGAAAATTTCTCTCCCCCAACTCTCAAATAACCAATACTAAAATGAAACATCCTACAACAATCCTCGCTGGTCTCGCACTGGCGTCCTCCCTGCATGCGCAAGGCTTCAAGACCTCCGAGTTTTCCTACATGGCAGGAACACCCAGCGGAAACTTTAACTACGAGCCACTCGTCACCGTGGGTGACCGCGTGCCTCTTACGGGCGATGCGACCAAGTCATTCGCCATGGCCGGCATTCCAGATGCTTCTGGCATCTACCGCGACCGGGTCACGGGCGAGATCATCTTATTCTGCGCTCACGAAGTGGGCCGGGACATCCTCTCCACCGCGATCCCAGGTGAAACACCATTCCGCGGCGCTTATGTTTCCCGCTACGTCCTGAACAACGACGGTTCGGTGAAAAGCGGCAACGTCGCCTATACCCAAGTGTTCCAAGAAAATGCTCTTTGGGGCGCGACTCCACGTTCCGGCGCGCCAAGTGCTTTCACTCGCTTCTGCTCCGGCTCCTTTGCTGGCCCTTCTCACGGACTTGACCGCCCGATGTTCCTCACCAACGAGGAAACCTTCGGCTCCGCTCAATTCTCGACGAGCAACGCTGCCAACCCAACAGGTGACAACCTCGGTGCACAATCCGTCGCCATTTTCGACGGTAAAATGCACACTTTACCAGCCCTCGGTCGCGTAGGTCGTGAGACAACGATCGTTCAACCACGCCGGGATGCAAAAACTGTCATCGTCTCCACAGAAGATGCCGGTGCTCCATCCTTCGTTTATATGTATGTCGGCACGAAACAACGCCGCTCCGCCAGTGGTCTCGACAAAAACGGCCTCACCAACGGTGAAACCTACGTTCTGTGCTCCAAAAATCAGCACGACAACGAAGGCACTTTCACCAGTGGCTCACTTGCCGTGCAATGGCGCAAGGTCGACAACGCAAAAACCCTTAGCGACGCTCAATTGGTCGCCGCCGTCGATGCCCTCGGTGCTTTCGGTTTCGTCCGCGTGGAAGATGCAGAATTTGATCCAGCAGCTCCGACTCGTAATTTGTTCCTTGCTACCACTGGCGGCAGCTTCAGCAATCGCCTTGGTCGCCTCTATCAATTGACAATGAACCCCACCAACCCAGAGGCTGATGGCACACTCAACGTCGTTTATAATGCTGACACCATCATCACCCCAGGTGGTTCCGTCACGGGTGCAAGACTTGGTTCTCTTGAAAATGATCCAGACGGTGCCGGACCACTGGAATCCACGGGTTCGTTAGGCACCTACACTCGAGTTGCTGGTGACATTGACGCCGGCATCGACTACCCAGTGAGCATCGACAACATCGCGGTTTCAAAGGACTTCATCATCTGCCAAGAAGATCGTAACTCCCCTGCCAATGAGGTGTTTGCCAAATACAACCGCAACGGTGCGATTTGGACGCTGGATCGCAACAACGGCAACCAAGCCAAACTGCAATCCACCTACAATTACGCTCAGATTCAAGCGCGTGATAGTCACGGTGCCTTGGACCGCGGACTTTGGGAAGCCACGGGTGTGATCGCAACCGACGAGTTCTTCGGCCCAGGCAGCTTCATCACCTTCGTGCAAGCACACAGCCAAGGGAACGTGTATCCGGTCACCGATCCTGTGCAATATCGCGGCAGCATCCGTTCCAACATGCCAGATGGCAACGGCGGCTTCCTGACACGCACTCAGGCTCGTGCTCAGTTCACCGAAGACGGCCAGATCATCCTGATGCGTCCAAAGCAGCCATAATGATTAGAGAGGTTTTAGAACTTCTTTGATTTGATCATTCAAAAGACCGGTTCGGCCCCCCATTTGGGCCGGATCGGTTTTCTTCTCTCTCAGTTTCACCCTCATTTCATGAACGCCGGTCGTTCCATTTCCATATTAACTGCGTTTCTCTGGCTCGAGGCAATCGTCCTCGCTGCTGCGGCGGTCTTTCTGCCCGCTGCCGATTTGCTGCCTGCTGCCGCTGTTCTTTTCCTGCTGGCCTCGCTGCACGCGGGTCGTCCGCTGCCCGGGCTTATCGTAGGGGCCGCTGTGATCGGCACGTTTCTATCAAGGCTTGTTAGCATATCTTTCGCGGGAAATGCTCCCGTCGCCTACGCCGTCATTTCACTCATCTTGGGCATCGCCTGCGCCTTTCTAGGAATTTTGAGCAACCTGAAGAGCGCTCAGGACAGCCCTGCCCGCAAGAGTCTGGTGCAGCTCGCGGTTTTCCTCCATTTCCCCATCGCCGGACTCTATATGGCGGACCCGTTCACCGAAGTTTCCACCCGGCACGTCGTTGCTTGGTTGCTTGCCAGTGTCTTCGCACTCGTCGCAGCGGATACTCTCTCGAAGTTCGTCGCCCGCCTTTACACGCCCAAGCGTCATTGGGACACGTTGCCACCCTACGGGGCTTTCTTTTTCTACCGCTATCTCGGGCCGAAATTCCGCGCGCTTTTTCCGCCCGCCGCCGCGAATCAGGAATCGCTGAAACTCGCCGAAATGTGGATGTGGCCCAGCGTCCGCAAATCCCTGCCCGCCCTCATCGCCGCTGGCCTGCTGCTTACTTGGCTGGGCACCGCGATCCACGAAATCGATTCACGACAGCTTGGCGTTCGCCAAACGCTCGGCTCATGGGAAAAACGCGACCTTGCCCCCGGCCTTCACCTTTCCGCGCCCTTTCCTTTTGGCCAAATCCAGAAAGTGGAAAGCGCGCGCGTCCATCAGATCGTGCTCGGCTTCAAAACTGATCCCGGCCAGCCCATCCTTTGGGAACGCACCCACTACGAGGACGAGGAAATTTCGCTCGTCGGCGGTGGCGATGACTACCTTGCGATTTCCATCCCGATTTTCTACCGCATCGCCCGCCCGTCCGATTACCTCCGCGCCTCCGCCGATGCGGAAAGCCTGCTTCACAGTCTGGCCGTGCGTATCGTCCAACGACTCACTGCCTCGCTGCCCGCCTCCGAAATCATGACCACTGCCCGCGAACCTCTTCGCGCGGAAATTCGCTCGCTGCTCCAGCAAGACCTCGATGCCGTCGGATCCGGTCTGCTCATCGAGGCGGTCCACCTGCGCGACATTCACCCACCCGTCGATGTCGCGCCGTTTTTCCAAGACGTCGTCGCCGCCATCGAGGACAAGGAAACGTCCATCCACATCGGTGAAGATTACCGCAACGACAACCTCGCGCGCTTTACTGGTAATGCCAAAGCCACCCTCACCATCGCCGAGTCCACCCGCGACAACCGCCTGCTCGCCGCCCAAGCGGAAACCGGGCGTTTCCTCATCCGCGCCCGCGCCCGCCAGCTCGATCCCGCTCTGCACGACCTTCGCGAGGGCTTCGCCGTCTTCGATGCCACGCTCGGCGGTGCGAAGAAAGTCATCTTTGACGACCGGATCAAGGGCGCCATGCCCATGCACCTCGATTTGCGGAAAGTCCTCAATCCCGATCTCGTCACCACCACTCCGCCCGTCCCGCAGACACTCATCCCGCGCCCAAGTCGTTCGCGTGAGGCCTTCGATCTCGAAATCGAAGGCTATCTCCGCGAAGACCGTGGCGAAGTTCCGGCTGCCGACTTCACTCCCGTCGATCCCGATAACCTCCTTAAATCCCAACAAAAATGAGCGAATCCAACGAAGCTCCCTGCAACAAACGCATCACCCTCGTCCGCACCTTCCTCATCCTCGCGGTGGGTCTGGCGGTGGTCATTTCCGCCTGCGGCTTCATTCTCAGCGAGACGGAAAAAGCCATCGTCGTCCGCTTCGGCAAGCCGGTCCGCACGCTTACGGAGTCCGGATTTTACCCGCGTTTCCCCGCACCCATCGAGCGCGTCATCCGCATCGACCGTCGCCTCCAGCACTCCGAGATCCGCCTGAGCGAAACTCTCACGAAAGACCAGCGCAACGTCATCATCCCCGCCTTTTACACTTGGCGCGTCGAGGAACCACTCACTTATCACAACTCCGTCGGCAGCGTGGCGCTCGCCAATGAAAAACTCGACGCCCTGATCACCTCCGCGCGCAACTCCGTCATCGGCACCCACGCTTTTGCGGAACTCATCGCCCCAGTCGGCTCGCCCACCAATTTGCCGATTATCGAAAACGACATTCTCACCCTCGCCGCACCGGATGCGCTCGCCCAGCTTGGCGTGAAATTACACTCCGTCGGCATCACCCGCATCCAACTCCCCGAGGCCAACACCGAGTCCGTCTTCCGCCGCATGCGCGCCGAGCGCAAACGGGAAGCCACCAAGTTCCGTGCCGAGGGCAATGCCCAGTCCGCCACCATGAAGGCCGAAACCGACCGCGAGGCCACTCGCTTGCTCGCCGATGCCAAGCGCCAAGCTGAAGAAATCCGCGGCAATGCCGAAGCCGAAGCTGCCGCTCTTTACGCCACCGCCCACGGCAGCGACCCCGAGTTTTACCGCTTCCTCCGCGAACTCCAATCGCTCCGCACCATCGTCGATAAAAACACCACTCTTGTGCTCGATACCAGCATCGCGCCGCTGCATTGGCTGAAAAACTCCGAGAACCCAAAATCCAAATCCACTCCCACACTCCCCGTGCCTGCTCAAGATCCACCCACGAACCTCACCCAGAATCCACTCCTGGACGACGCTCAAGGCAACTGAAAATTTCAAACCTTAAACTCCCGGCATCACCACTTCATACCCCAACTCCTTCGCCGCCTCCGCTTGCCTAACATCATGAGTCATCAATCTCATAAGTCCCAACTCCGCCATCGCCGCCAAGTGCAGGCGGTCCAGCGAGCGGCAGTGGACGGTGGATTGTTCGTGCTGTTTGGTGGCGTTAGGAAAAACAGCGCCAGAGAGCTGCCGAATCGTAAACGGGAGATTATCGAGAATTTCCTCCAAGTCTTCCAGACTTCGTCTCATTTGCTTCGCCTGCGCTTTCCCGCTGCGAGACCGAGCCCTCACTTGGACATGGGCTTCGAGTTCTGTCAGCGTGGACACGATCACATTCTCTTCATTCGCGATCGCGGCTTCGACCGCTGCCGAGTGATCGTCCGTAACGACCAGTTTGAGCAAACTGCTCGTATCGATGTAAATCATAAGAGTTTGCGATCTTCTCGGTCCTCCAACAACCCGGAAAGCGTGTCGATGACCACGCCTTTACCCCAGAGTTTTTCGCGGCGTTTACGGTTTTTTTCAGGATCAAATCTCGGTCTTTCGTCCGCCCAGGCTTTCAAAGTCGCTGGGGAAATCAGCTCCCGCTCTTCTCGGGATTCCATGAGTGCAGGAGTCGAGTCGAAAGGTTCAGCATCGCCCCAAACTTCCTCAACCCACTTTCGATGCTCCTCTGGATCAAACCGCTTTTTCGGAACCTCAGCTTCTTCCGCTTCCTCCGAAATCAGTCGAGCCACCACGCGATTCCCGGAAGTGATCAGTACTTCTTTCTCCATCGCGAGGGAGGCAAGTGTCTCACCCCAATGTTCACGAACATCACCTTCAGTCATCGTTTTCATACCTCTTCGTAACTTCTCCCACTCCATTCGTCAATCCACCTCATGAAACCCCGCTCCATCCGCCAGCAAGGCCGCGCGGTCGAGGCCTTGCTCATCCTGCTCAAGCACCTCACCGCTCACGCCCGCTGGCTATTCGCCGCGCTGTTGCTCTTTTATGCGTTCTCAGGCATCCGCACGGTCGCTTCTAACGAGCACGCCTTACTCCTTCGCTTCGGGAAAATTCAGCCAGAAATCCACGGCCCCGGTTTGCTCATCGGCATGCCTGATCCCTTCGACCGGCTGATCCGTTTCGAGACGGGTCGCGAGTTCAGCATCCCGCTCAATGGCTGGGCCACCGGCGGCGCGAAAATCGACGACCCCGACAAGCCCGTGCCGCTCACCGATGCGGAATTGGCTCTCGAAGGAACTCGCGGTCCCGATGGCGAAATCATCGAGATCGAAAAACCCAAACCCACCGGCACCACCCTCGATCCCGTGAAAGACGGCTACACGCTCACCGCCGATTTCAACATCATCCAAGGCCGCTTCGTCCTCCGCTACCGCATCAACGACCCCTTCCGCTACGCCACCGCCGGCGATGACATCCAGACGCTGCTTTCCCGCCTCGCCTACCGCGCGCTCTCTCGCCAGATCGGCACCCGAAATATCGACACCTCACTCACCGCTGAGCGCCGTGAACTCGCCGCGCTCGCCGCAGAATCCACCCGCGCTCTTGCCGCAGAGCTGAACCTCGGTGTGGAAATCACCGCCATCGACATCATCGAACTCGCGCCCCCCAGCCAAGTCGTCGCTGCGTTCGAAGATGTCGCAAACGCCCGCCAATTTGCGAAAACCATCTACGAAAACTCCCGCCAATACCACGACGAGACGCTCGAAAAACACCGTGGCGAGGCCGCTTCCATCGTTTTCCGCGCGGAAGGCCACGCCTCGAATCTTGTCGGCACTGCCGGTGGTGAAGCAGCCGCTTTCACCCAAATGCTCGTCGAGCACCGCCGCAGCCCCGGCCTCGTTTCCCAGCGCCTTCTGAGCGAAACCCTCGGCACCGTGCTCGGCGGCGTTCAGTCTCGCACCCTTCTCCCCGCCGATGAAGCGCGACCCACGCTGATGATCGAGCCCGCCCCCGAATTTTCCCGTTGATCCATCGACAAAATGACCACCGACATCCCACTCGATTCCGAAACCCGCCGCCGTCTCGGCCTGCTTTTCGTCGCCACCGCGCTGATGCTCGCCTCCGTGCTTAGCGGCTGGCTGCGCCCCGAACAAGAACTCGTGCGCCAATCGTTCGCCCTTGTCGCCGCGCTCATCGTCGCCATCCCCATCGTCTCCGGCCTCATCAATGCGATCCGCTCCACCGGCTTCGCGGCCACCCAATTTTACATGGATCAATACGTGGTCCTCGCCCTCGCCGCCTGCCTCGCCACTGAGAAATACCTCACCGGTGCGATCGTCGCCATCGTTCTTCTTTTCGGCCAAATGCTCGAAGAACGCACCACCGTCGGCGTGGAAATGGCCCTCGCGAAACTTCGCCAGCTCGCCAAAATCCGCGCCCGCCGCAAATTTGGCGATTCCCACACCGAAGTCGAAGCCACCGATCTCCGCCCCGGCGATGAAATCCGCATCCTCCCCGGCGAGGCCGTCCCCGCAGACGCCACCATCCTCACCGGCCACGCCCTCATCGACCAATCCACCATCACCGGCGAGTCCGTCCCGGTCGAGGTCGGCCCCGGCTCGGAAATTTTCGCTGGCACGAACAACCTGAACGGCTCCATCGACGCCCGCGTCACCGGCACCGGCCAAGACACGGTCATGGGCCGCGTGCAATCCATCATCGAGGAAGCAAAAGAATCCGAAGCCCCCATCATTTCCCTCGCCGAGGACTACGCCCGCTACTACACGCCGCTCATCCTGCTCATTGCCGCCTCGGTGTTCTTTTTCACCCAGGAAATTGAGCGCGCCATCGCCGTGCTCGTCGTCGCCATTCCATGCGCCTTCGTGCTCGCCAGCCCCTCCGCCATGGTCTCCGCCATCGCCGCCGCCTCGCGCATGGGCCTGCTGGTAAAATCTGTCCGCCACCTGGAATCCGCCCGCCTCACCGACACCGTGGTCTTCGATAAAACCGGCACGCTCACCGAGGGAAAACTCGAACTCGAAGAAACCGCCGTCCACTCCGAGAACTACGACGCCGACAGTATCCTCCGCCTCGCCGCCGCCATCGAGAGTCAATCGAATCACCCCATCGCCCGCGCCATTTCTCAGAAAATCCCGGAAAGCGAGCGCCCCGCCGTCACCGCCCTCACCGAGCACCACGGCCTCGGACTCGCAGGCATCATCGAAGGAAAAACCATCCTCATCGGCCGCCCAAGTTTCCTCGAAAAATCCGGCGTCACCCTCGCCATCGATCCTGCGATCCACACCCGCCACTCACTCGTCCTCATCGCCGTCGATGGCATCCACGTCGGCACTTTCCTGCTCGCCGACCGCATCCGCCCCGAGGCCAAGGAAACGCTCGACCGCCTCCGCGCCCTCGGCATCACCGACTTCGTCATGCTCACTGGCGACCGCGCCGAAGTCGCGGAAACCATCGCCGCCCGCGTCGGCATCACCGATTTCAAAGCCAACTGCCTGCCCCAAGACAAAGTCGATCACATCCGCGCCCTCAAAGCCGCTGGCCGAAAAGTCATGGTCGTCGGCGATGGCCTGAACGACGCGCCCGCCCTCGCAGAAGGCGACCTCGGCGTGGCGATGGGTGCCCTTGGTAACGACGTCACCGTCCACACCTCCGACGTCGCCCTCATGTCCGGCGACCTCCGCCGCCTCGCGGATTTACTGCTGCTCTCCTCCAAGACCGTCAACATCATCAACCAGAACCTGCTCTGCGGCTTCGGCTTCATCATCATCGCCATTGCGCTTTCCTCGCTCGGCTTCGTCAATCCCATCGCCGCCGCGTTTTTCCACGAGTTCAGCGCGTTCTTCGTCATTTTCAACAGTGCCCGGCTCCTCCGCTTCGATGGTATGGAAACCACCGGGAGCGCGGAATTTATTCCACCCGAGCCATCTCCAAGCCCCGCCATTGCATGAAACACCTGGTTCCCTTTTTTGTAATTCTAACGCTTGCTGCAGCCAGCTTCGTCATCTTTCAAAAAGACCAGACCGAGCCGTCAAATTCGCCTGATCAGGCAAATCTCACCACTCGCCCTTCCCCTCGCGCTGCCCCAGAGTTCTGGGACTCTGCCGTCATCCCCGACCCCGGCGAATCGATCCCGATTGCCGCTGTCCGCTCCGAAGACCTCGGCGTCACCGTCCCCGCCACCCCCGCCGTTCCCCAAGCCCTCATTACCAAGGCGATTTCCGAAGGTAATCTTCCTGCCATCCAATCCGCCACACTCATCTGGTTTCAACAAGATCCCACCGCCGCCCGCGATTGGTTGGCCACCCAATCCACCCTCGACGACCTCCAGCCCGCCATCAGCTACATCGCCTCCAGTATTTCCGAAAAAGGCGATATCAAGACCGCCATCGAGTGGGTGAAAATCCTGCCAGAAGGAACTCTCCGTGAGGATACCCTCTTCAACATGCAAGCCCTTGCGCTCCGCAATCGGCAGATCACCTTCTCAGAAATCAACCCTGAAGGGATTTCCGCAGAGCGCCTCCAAGAACTCCAAAGTGGTGCCGCCGGAGACTAAAACACCACCCCCATGAACCTCACTGAGATCTCAGGAGGTTAATTGGGGTCGTCGCTTTTATCGAGGTCGTCTAATTTTTTCAATTCTCGTTTGGCGAACTCATTGGCCTGCAACATTCCCTTGGCCACCACAAGGGTGACGGCCAAGCCAATTGCAAAAACTGCAAAAACCGTTGCCATTTTTAGGAATCTTTCCGGGTTTGGATTCCGGCAGAGAGAATGACCACTCTCACTCCCACCCAAAGGCTTAGGATGCTTGGCACCCAAATGCCCACGAAGAGTCCGTAGTCGTGACTCACAAGGAACCAGAGTGAGACGCTTGTGACAAAGCTCACAAAAGCACCGATCAGGAAGGGATAGTCGATTTTATGGAACATGGCAGTATGCTGATTCCAGCCGATACGTGGGGAGGCGGATTTGTCGAGGTTGATTTTTTGAAAAGATGCCGGCCGCACCCAACAAAGAAATTCTCAGGGCGGGTCTTCCCCGGCGGAGAGTTCGTAATTTGGGATTTGGCGATAAAAACAGCCGTTTTCTAGTGGGTTCAAAACATTTTTTGAAGACTTTGCCAAGAATTTGGCAATTTTCGATTGCCCGAACTCAGGACTATGTCTACTTTCCGCCTCCAGCCCGCATTTATATGAGCAAAGAAAAAATGGACGGCGCGCAAGCGCTCATCAAGACCCTCGATGATCTCGGGATCGAATACCTCTTCGGCTACTCCGGTGGAGCGGCTATTCCGATCTTCGACGCACTTGAGACGGTCAAGATCAAAATGAAGTTCATCCTCGTCCGCCACGAGCAAGGCGCAGTCCACATGGCAGACGGTTATGCTCGTGCGACCGGTCGCCCTGCGGCGGTGCTCGTGACTTCCGGCCCTGGCGCTGGAAATACCGTAACCGGCTTGATGACTGCCATGATGGACTCGGTACCGATGCTCGTGATCACTGGCCAGACGGTGACTTGGATGCTCGGTAAGGACGCTTTCCAAGAGGCAGACATTTTCGGCATCACCATCCCGGTGGTGAAGCACAATTACTTGGTCAGGGAAACCAACGCCCTGCCACGCATCGCCCGCGAGGCTTACCACATCGCCACCACGGGTCGCCCGGGTCCGGTGCTGATCGACGTGCCTAAGGACATTTCCCAAGGCCCGTTCTCCGGCGAGATGAACCCACCATTCAATCTCCCCGGCTATGACCCATCTGGCTCCTTCCAGATCTGCCCAACGGCGATCAAACAAGCCGCAGAGATGATCGCTAAAGCCAAGCGCCCGGTCATTCTTGCTGGCCAAGGCTGTATGATCGCCCGTGCCGACAAGGAACTCATGCACTTGGCGGAAACTCTCAACTGCCCTGTCGTCTCGACGCTTCTCGGGAAGGGCGTGTTCCCGGAAAATCACCCGCTCTCGCTCGGCATGCTTGGCATGCACGGCACCGCTTATGCGAATAAGGCGATGGTCGAGTGCGACTTGCTGATTAACGTCGGCTCGCGTTTCGACGACCGGATCATCGGCCAGCCGAAAAAATTCTGTGCCACCGCCGGCATCATCCACATCGACATCGACCCAGCGGAAATGGGCAAGATGGTCCGCGCCCACGTTGAAATCGTCGGCGATGCCAAGGCCGCCCTCACCGAGATCAACGAGAAGATCGGCCCGCTTGAAACCAGCGAATGGCTCGCAAAGCTGGATGGCTACAAGAAGAAATATCCACTCACTTATAAAAAACAAGGCGGTCTCCGGATGCAGCAAGTCATCGACGAACTCTATCAACTCACCGAGGGCAAAGCCATCGTCTCTACCGACGTCGGCCAGCACCAAATGTGGGCCGCGCAGTTTTACAAAAACCACGAGTCCTATCAATGGCTCTCCTCGGGTGGAGCTGGCACGATGGGCTTTGGCTTCCCCGCCGCCATCGGCGCTCAGTTCGCTTGCCCGGACAAGATGGTTATCTCCATTTCCGGTGACGGCGGGTTCCAGATGACTTTGTTCGAGCTCGCCACCGCCGCCATCCACAAGCTGCCGATCAAGATCGTCGTCCTTAACAATCACTACCTCGGCATGGTCCGCCAGTGGCAGGAACTTTTCTACGACGACCGCACATCCGGTGTGGATCTTGTGGGAAATCCCGACTTTTGCAAACTCGCCGCCGCCTACGGCATCCCATCCGTGCACATCAAGCGCCCGGCGGATGTTACCAAGCAGTTAGAAAAGGCTCTCGCCTACAACGAAGGCCCGATTCTCATCCACGCCGAGTGCGTCAAGACCGACAACGTCTTCCCGATGATCCCCGCCGGGGCCGCCCTCGAAGATATGCTCACCGAAGCACCGAAAACCAAGATGGCAAAACCCGTCGGGTCCACGTGATTCCTGTAGCGTCGGTCTATGACCGTTGCTGTTTTCGCACCTATTAA